>CAZGRC010000185.1:0-2865 GCA_964528125.1 uncultured Ruminococcus sp. | reverse complement strand
AAATTTTTTTATTAACAGGAAAATCGTAGGTGTTAAACTAATAAAATCCACACATTGGTAAAAATTAAAATCCTTCTGTAAAATGATATTAAATCAAATTACAGGAGGATTTTTATATGAAAACATTATTTGAATAAGAAAGGGTAACGTAGATTCGCATTATTTCGACATTTTTTAATCATTACAGCAGTATCGGTTGCAGTTGTCTGCCCTCAAGTGCCGCTTCAAGCGTTTGAGGTATCTGTTTGAAATCACATACAAGTGAATTGTTTTTTGAGTAAGGGTCATCTTGACCGTATGGCACAAAGAAAATGTTTTTGGTGTTTTGAAGAAGTCCTATGTTTTTTGACGATGCGCCCAATGCATCGTTTGTGGCAAGACCTATAACCGTGGGTTTGTTATTGCGCAGATGGGCTTTTACAGCCATTGTAACGGGGGTATCGGTTATGCCGAGGGATATTTTGGCGGCGGTGTTTCCGGTGCAGGGAGCCACAACGATAATATCAAGCAGATTTTTTGGACCTATCGGCTCGGCGGAGGGTATATCGTGAATGACAGGTCTGCCGCAAAGTTTTTCGACCTTTTCGATAAGGTCTGCCGCCTTGCCGAAGCGTGTGTCGCTGTGATATACTATTTCCGACATTATGGGTATTATTTTAATATCTTCGTTCTTTGAAAGTTCCTCTAAAATCCGCACCGATTCCGCAACGGTGCAAAAAGAACCGCAAATCGCATATCCTATAGTCACAGATTTCATATATTTTCACCTTCAAGAAGTCCTATTATTACATCGGAAAGAATTTTTCCGGCTGTATCGGGCGCAATTTTTCCGGGGAGTGCGGGAAGTTTAATAATGCCGCTTTGCACCTCTTCGGTCGGGGACATACATCCTTTGGAGGAAAGGTCAAAAACCGTTTTTTCGCGAAGAATGTCCACCGTCCCCGATAATACGGGGGCATCGACTGTATTGAAAACAATGTCGAAACTGTCAATGTGCAGGGGAATATCCCGTGTTTTTATAAATTTCATACCCATGGCGTCAATAAAAGCAAGGTCGCCGGATTTTCTTGCGCTGACCGTCACATCACAGCAAAATGCCGAAAGCCGGTCGGCAAGTATTTTCGCAACTCTGCCGCAACCGATAACCAAAACTTTGCTTTTCCACAGTGTGAACGGTGTACGTCGAATTGCTTCGGCAACGGCACCTTCGGCTGTGGGAACCGCATTTAAAATTGCGTAATCGTTAAGATTGCAGTAATCGGTAAAGTTTACACGTTTTGGGGTGTATGCTCCGCAGTACAAATGCACCGAACTGTCAATACGGTCAAATATATCAAGCGGTATTTCTTGCTCGGTGAGCGGACAATATACCGTTTTGCCGTCACGTGTCGTAGGTACGGGAAGTACGACAGCATCGAAGGTATAATCGGGATAACCGCTGTCACCGTCAAATACACCCATTGTATCAACATTAAAACCGAATTTGCAAAGTTCACCGTACAATCTGCGTATACGGTCATCTCCGCCTACAAGCAGAACTTTTTTCATATTATTAACACGCCCCGAAAAAGAAATAAAGCGCCCAATGAAGCCTCAGTACATTGTATGGCGCTTTTATATTTTTAGTGACGGTAAATTTCTTTTGCAAGTGATAAAAGTTCGGATTTGTTATTGAGTTCGGGTTCGGTTATAACGCGGTCGAGAAGCAGGTTGAGCGTCTTCCCGATATCACTTCCCGAAAAACCGATTTCAATAAGGTCTTTTCCGTTTATATCAAGGTTTTCGGTGCGGTAGGCATCTCCGCTTTCTATAATTCGGGAGGTTTCGTTTTTCAGTGCGGATAAATCTTTTTTGTATATGGCACCGTAAAAATCGGCAACATCAGAGATTATATTTTCGGTATAATTTTTAAGAATTTTTTTGATTTCCGGATGGTTTTGCGGCAGTGGGGAAGATATTACCGAAAACATATCGGAACAGTATTTAACAATGCTGTTTTTATATTTGAGTTTTCGTGCGGTTTCGGCAGGGTTGCACCCGCAGAGAAAAAGCAATGCGAAAATGCGCAGTTCTTCGCGCGCGGGCAGTTGACCCATTGACGAAAGGTCATCGCAACCGTTTATACCGATAAAATTTAAACCGCCGCGTTTTATAAGCGGTGTTATTGCCGCGGGGTTACAACCGACGGCGGTTTTCAGAAGTTCTGCAGCGATGCGTTCGGTGCTTATGAGGGAAAGTTTATCACAGAGTTCAAGCGCTGCAAAAAGGGTATTGTCTTCCGCAGTGAAACGCAGTTTTGCCGCAAAGCGGAAAAGCCGCAGTATTCTGAGTGCATCTTCGCAAAATCGGGTGTTGGGGTCACCGACGGCACGAAGTGTTTTGTTTTTGATGTCGGTTTGTCCGCCGTAGGGGTCAACAAGTCCTCTCTTCGGACTGAAGCATATCGCATTTACGGTAAAATCGCGCCGAGCAAGATCCCGATTTATGTCTGACACAAATTCAACTCTGTCGGGACGGCGGCTGTCGGTGTAAATACCCTCGGTGCGGTAGGTAGTGACTTCGACGGTTGTGTCGCCGTGAATAACGGTAACGGTGCCGTGCTGTATTCCCGTGTCGGCGGTGTGCGGGAAAATTGCTTTGACATCGTGCGGCAGGGCATTGGTGGTGATGTCGAAATCGTGCGGTTTTATGCCCATCAGCATATCGCGGACACATCCGCCGACGGCAAATGCCTCAAAACCGCGGGACTCAAGACTGTCCAATATAAAGCATATATTTTGTGGTAATTTCAACAACATTTCAAACCTCGCAAATTAAGGGTTTATTTTTCGGAGAAAAAATTATATAATAATATTTTATTTTTTA
>CAZGRC010000184.1:0-2876 GCA_964528125.1 uncultured Ruminococcus sp. | reverse complement strand
AAAAAACGCTCGTTTTTATCAAGACAGAGCAGATTTTTTTCCTCGGCGGCATCCGTTTCAACTTCAAAAAGATATTCGGGGTTCCCAGTCAGTTTGAAATAAACCGTGTTGCGGAACACTTTTTTTGAAAATTCGTCGGCAAGCATACCGTATGCCGCGCGAATTTTTTCGGAATTTGCCCGCGCAAAGGCAATATCGAATATATCTTCACCGTAAACGGGCACATCCGGAACATAAAGTTCGTTTTCCCGCGACAGAGAAATAATATTTTCTATCACTTCGGCACGTTCCGTTCCGAAACACACAAGTATTATCATTTTTCCGAATTTGGCTTTCAGTTCGGAATAGTCGCAAACCGTATGCCCGTAAAAAGTGCGTCCTTTTTTAAATCCCGCCGAACAAAAAACTCCCGAAACGGGTATGCCCTCATCACAAAGCCTTGCAAACACCTTGTCGGCGCCGTTTCCGGTGCCGTACAGCACAATGGGCTTTTCGGCGGTTTTTAGCTGATTCCAAAGGTCGGTCATATCAAATCACCGCAATGCAAACTTCACCCGCCGCAAGGGTGAGTTTTCCGTGCACGGCTTTTTTACCGAGCAAAAAGGTTGCTTTTTTGTATTCTTCCGGCAATGTATAGGTGATTTCGCCGTCGGTGCGGTTTACAACGGTAAGTGCCGCCGCGCCGTCACCACGCCGCTCATACGCAAGCAATCCGCCCTCAAAAGCGAGCGGCACAAAATCGCCGTTTTTAAAAGCAGCGCATTTTTTGCGCAGAGCGCCCAGTTTTTTATAATAGTTGAGAAGTTCCCTGTCTTCATCGCCCCAAGGATACGCCATTCGGCAAAACGGGTCGCCGTAACCCTGAACACCCGCCTCATCACCGTAAAACACCGACGGCACACCCGGCAGTGTAAACTGTATCGCGGCGGCAATTTTTAAAAGTGCCGTGCCGCGCGCGTATTCTTCGCGTGAGAGCGTTTGCCGCGATTGCCACTCGCGGTCACCCACGGGAACATTCTTACGGGCAAGTACGGTGATTATGCGCATTGTATCGTGCGTGCCGATATGGTTCATCAAAAGCCGCGTACAACATGGCGGATAGTTTTCGCATATGTCCGACACCGTGTTTACAAGATTTTGTGCATCAGCGCCGCAAACAAAATCGATTATCGCGTTAGCAAAGGGATAGTTCATAACCGAATCCAACTGTTTGCCGCGCAAAAATCGGCGGCGCATACCGTAACTTATCTTATTTGAAGCATCTTCCCACACTTCTCCGAGTATATAGGCATCGCTCTTTTCAGATTTCACGGCACGGCGCACCCTGTCAAGAAAAGAATCCGGCAGTTCGTCGGCAACGTCAAGCCGCCAACCGCGTATACCTGTTTTGAGCCAATATCTGAGCACACCGTTTTCACCCGTGATAAACTCAACAAAATCGGGGTTTTCCTCATTTGTTTCGGGCAGGGACGGAACATCCCACCATGCGGCATATTCATTGGGAAAATTTTTAAAGTTATACCACCCGCTATAGGGCGAATCGGGATCGTTATATGCCCCGCCGATACCGTATCTGCCATAGCGGTTAAAATAAATGCTGTCGGCACCCGTGTGTGAAAACACACCGTCCAAAATAATCGAAATTCCGTGTTTTTTCGCTTCTTTGCAAAGATTTTCAAGGTCGCATTTATCACCCAAAAGCGGGTCGATTTTCATATAATCCGCAGTGTTGTAACGGTGGTTTGAATGTGCTTCGAAAACGGGATTGAGATATATACAGGTAACGCCCAAGCTTTCAAGATAAGACAATTTAAGGCATATACCCTCAAGATCACCGCCGTAATAATCGTTTCCGAGAGAATATTTTTCGCCGTTTTGCCGATATTCGGGCGTGCGACGCCATTCGCTGCACAAAAAGCGATCGTCGGGCACGTTTTGCTTTTCATGTTCGGAACGGAAAAAACGGTCAGGGAAAATTTGATATATCACTCCTCCGGCAAGCCAGTCGGGTGTCTCAAAATCCTTTTCATACACCGTTTGTTGCCACCAGGCGCCGTCGGGAGAAACTATGCCGAGAGATGTTCCCGTGCGGGTTACAAAAAACTCACCGAAATCGCTTGTATATCTAAAAGAATACCAATAAATCCCCTCGCGAAGAGTGACATCACAGTCAAAAAAGCGATAATCCTCAAGCCACTCTTTCGGTTCAAGTTCTATTTCTTTAACCGCATTTTCACGGTCATCACGGATGCGCAAAAACGCCCATTTTACACGGGCGTCTTTATGCAACAGCAACCGAAGCGTCAGGGTTTCCCCTTCCGCCGCGGCGCCGATACGGTTACGGTATAAAGAATTTCTCGAATCAAACGGATAATAGTTCATACTCTCATTCCACGGGTTTTATATGCCATATATTCTCGGCATAATCTTTAATAGAACGGTCGGCGGCAAAAATGCCCGATTTTGCAATATTGTTAAGTGACATTCTGTTCCACACATTACGGTTGCGATAAAGTTCGGAAGCGCGGTTTTGTGCGGCACAGTAATCGGCAAAATCGGCAAGCGCCATATAATGGTCACAACCTTTAAGGGTGTTATATATATTATCAAACGGCTTACCCGCAATGCCTTTGCCGATAAAGTCCAGCGCGGCTTTAAGTTGAGGATTGTTATTATAATACTGCATTGCGTTATATCCGCTCTTTTGAAGCGCGAGAACTTCGGGTGTCTGCATACCGAAAATGATAATATTATCATCCCCCACGGCAGAGTGGATTTCAACATTGGCACCATCCTCTGTACCGAGGGTAACGGCACCGTTCATCATAAACTTCATATTTCCGGTACCGCTTGCCTCGGTCGAAGCAAGGGATATC
>CAZGRC010000183.1:0-2880 GCA_964528125.1 uncultured Ruminococcus sp. | reverse complement strand
CCATATACCACCACATATAAGAAAGTTTCAACCCGTACAATCGGTGAAAGCGCCGTTATCAAAAAGGGTGTCAACGGGCTCAGACGTCTTGTCGAGCGTGTTGTTGCCGTAAACGGCGGTGAAACCGAGCGTGTCACCGTTTCGGATGAGGTTATAGCCCAACCTGTGTCCGCAGTTGTTGAAATCGGTACCGCCAAGAGTTCCGCTTCGGCGGCACAAAAGTCGGAAGCCTACAGTTCGGGATTTGTTTTCCCATTGCCGTCGGGTGTGTGGACGGTCACTTCGTATTACGGTGACGGCAGAAATCACAAGGGCGTTGACCTTGCGGCGGCTAAAGGTGTTACCATCTATGCCGTTAAGTCGGGCACCGTTACCTTTGCGGGTTATGACGGCGCCTACGGTTACAGCGTTGTTGTTGACCACGGCAACGGATATTCCACACGTTATGCTCACGCAAGCACTCTCTGCGTTTCAAAAGGGGAGAGCGTTTCGGCAGGCACGGCACTTGCCAAAGTCGGCTCAACGGGACGTTCAACGGGGAGTCATCTTCATTTCGAGGTTATCAAAAACGGCACCCGTGTTGACCCTGCACCGTATATCGGACTTTCTTAAAAAGTGAATATTCTTCACCGAAGAACGATTCGGCGGATCCGTTTTTCGGGTCCGTTTCGTCTTTAAAAGTGCTTTTTTAAGGCTGTTTGACAAAAAAATATTAAAATTTTGTCGTTTTTAAAATATAATCCTTGCAAAATCTTGTGTTTTTGTGTAAAATAAAATAAATATATATAGGTCTGCAAAATTTGGACCGTATAAAGAAGAAAAAGAATAGGGAAGTGTAGATTTATGTCCAATCGCTTATTTCAGGGAGTAATTCATCAAATGAAAGATGCCATCGATAAAAATTTCGGCGTTTTAGATGAATCGTCAACCATTATCGCTTGCAGTGAACTCGGCCGTATAGGTGAAAAAATGCATATCGGTCGCGTTATGACATCCGATGCCGTTGTTACCGACGGTTACACCTTCAGAACTGTGGGTAATGCTCAGGGTGCGGAGTACATTGTCTTTGTTGAGGGTGATGACATCATTGCCGGCAAGTATGCATCGGTGCTTTCGATAGCATTCTCAAACATCAAGTTTTATTATGATGAAAAGTATGACCGCGGGAATTTCATCAAGAATATTATTCTTGACAATATTCTCCCCGGAGATATCTATCTCAAAGCGCGTGAACTTTACTTTAACAGTGATGTTCAGCGCACCGTTATCCTCATCCGCACGGTTGATTCCAACGATGTGTCGGTTTATGATGTTCTTCAGAATCTTTTCCCCGACAAGGCAAAAGATTTTGTTATCAACATAAACGAAACCGATATTGCTCTTGTTAAGGAAACCAACCCCGGTATTGAATCAAAACATATCGAAAACCTTGCTTCCACCATTGCCGACACACTTTCGGGTGAGTTTTATGTTCACGCCGTTATCGGTATCGGTACTACGGTAGATAATCTTAAGGACCTTGCACGCTCATTTAAAGAAGCACAGACCGCCCTTGAAGTCGGTAAGGTGTTCGACAGCGACAAGACCATTGTTTCTTATGACAATCTCGGAATTGCACGTCTTATCTATCAGTTGCCGACAACCCTTTGTGAAACCTTCCTCAAAGAGGTTTTCAAACGCGGCTCAATCGACAATCTCGATCAGGAAACACTCTTCACAATACAGCGTTTCTTTGAAAACAATCTCAATGTTTCGGAAACATCGAGGAAACTGTTTGTACACCGCAACACTTTGGTTTACAGACTTGAAAAAATTAAGAAAATAACCGGTCTTGACCTGCGCGAATTCGACCATGCAATCATCTTTAAGATTGCGCTTATGGTAAACAGATACCTCAAAAACAATCCTGTAAAATACTAATTTTTGAAAGAGTGAAGTTTTTCAGATGCCGTCAGAAATAAATGAAAGACCCGATGTATCAATTTCGGAAACACCCGTAATCGAATTCCGCGGCGTTTCCAAAACATATCAGTCGGGCACTCACGCACTTGAAGATGTAAATATTCGCATAAACAGCGGTGAATTTGTGTTCGTTGTCGGTTCGTCCGGTGCGGGCAAAAGCACCTTTATGAAACTTATTATGCGCGAAGAAAAGGCAAACACCGGCACAATAACGGTGAACGGTTTTAACCTTACGCGTATGCCGCGCCGTCAGGTGCCGATGCTCAGACGAACGATGGGCATTGTGTTTCAGGATTTCCGACTCATACCGAATATGAACGTTTTCCAAAATGTTGCCTTT
Source organism: uncultured Ruminococcus sp. (assembly GCA_964528125.1). GTDB lineage: Bacteria > Bacillota > Clostridia > Oscillospirales > Acutalibacteraceae > UBA737. The sequence goes on along the minus strand of CAZGRC010000183.1, from coordinate 578 downwards.
GCTATGCACGTTGTCGGAGCATCGAGCCGTGTTATACGTCGCGAGGTTTCAAAAGCACTTTCTAAAGTCGGCCTCGGTGATAAAGCACGTTCAATGCCGCAACAGTTATCCGGCGGCGAACAACAGCGTGTCGGTCTTGCACGTGCGCTTGTGAACAGTCCCGATCTTATCATCGCGGACGAGCCTACAGGTAACGTTGACCCGAATATGTCATATGAGATAGTGTCGCTTCTTACCGAAATAAATCGGCGCGGAACCACCGTTTTGATGGTTACGCACGATCACAATCTTGTAAGAGATTTTCACCACCGCGTTATAATGCTCGATTCTGGCAGAATTGTTGCCGATAATGCTGCGGGAGGTGATGCCCTGTGAAGATGAGAAGTATGAAATACCTTGTCGGTGAGGGTTTTAAAAACACATGGGCAAATCGCCTTATGTCGCTTGCATCCGTCGGTGTTCTTATCGCCTGTATGGTGGTTATCGGACTGGCGATACTGATATCCGAAAACGTTAATGTTGCCGTCGGCAAACTTGAACAGCAAAATGTTGTTATGGTTTATATGAAAGACTACAGC
>CAZGRC010000182.1:0-2903 GCA_964528125.1 uncultured Ruminococcus sp. | reverse complement strand
GTTCTGCGGCACCTGTAAGCGTTTTACTGCCCGCCGCGGGAAGATTCTTTGTGCGGTAGCGGTGTTCGTTTCCCAAACTGTCCTTTTCATATTTTTCGACACTGAACATACGCTGACCGCGTTTTTGTGTCATAACGGCAATTCCGCCATTATCACGGGTGGTTTTTACCGAAAGAGAACCCGTATTGACAATAAGCATTCTGCCGTTTGTGGATTTGAGCAACAAATCGATATCCTCACTCAAATGCAACATTGAATGAAGTTCAAATTTGGTACAATATGCCCCGATAAGTTTTTTGCGATTGGTCTTTGTCGCATAGGACGAAAGCGGAACTTTTGATATTCTTCCGTTATCGAAAACGAATACCATATTACCCGAATAATCGCGCGTAACAACCATATAAATCGCAGACTCGCCCTCATCAAACCCAAGAAGCGACGGCACAAAATCACCGAGCAGACTTGCCTTGCCTTCCGAAAATTCCGAAACACGGGATTTATATACCTGTCCCTTATCCGTGAAGAAAAGCAAATGATGTGCGTTTGTGGATTCAACCGTTTGAACAATCGCATCTCCCTCTTTGAGTTTCTGTTCGCCGCTCATACGAAGTGACTGCGGCGTTATGCGCTTGAAATAGCCCTCTTTGGTGAAGAAAAGCGTTACTGGCGATTCGTCAACCTCTTCGGTGATAACATCATCATCCTCGGCGGCTGTGCCGTTGATAATCTTGGTTCGACGGTCTTTTCCGTATTTTTTAACAACTTCGTTGAGTTCGCCGACAATGATTTTAAGCACACGGGAACGCGATTTGAGAATTTCCTCCATCTCGGAAATTTCCGCTTCCAGTTTTTCGATATCGTCAAGTCTTTTGAGAATATATTCGCGGTTGAGATGTCGAAGTTTGATTTCCGCAACATATTCCGCCTGAATTTCGTCGATACCGAAACCTATCATAAGATTGGGGACAACCTCTTTTTCTTCGGCGGTTTCTCTGACAATTTTTATTGCTTTATCAATATCTAACAGTATTTTTTGCAAGCCTTTTAAAAGGTGCAAACGCTCTTTAGCCTTTGAAAGACGGAAATAAACGCGACGGCGGACGCATTCTTCGCGAAAAGCAACCCATTCACCGATTATTTCCTTAACACCCATAACACGCGGTGAACCCGCAATAAGCATATTGAAGTTGCAGGAAAAACTATCCTGTAACGGGGTCAGATTAAAGAGTTTCTTCATCAGTTTATCGGGATCGGTACTGCGTTTCAGGTCGATAGTTATTTTCAGACCGTCAAGATCGGTTTCGTCGCGGATATCGTTGATTTCCGTAATTTTTTTCTGTTTTACAAGTTCGATAACCTTTTCAATAATCGCTTCACTGGTAGTGGTGGGCGGTATTTCGGTTATATCGATACAATTTTGAGATTTATCAAAGGTGTAAACGCCGCGCACCTTAAAACTGCCGCGTCCCGTTTCGTAAATTCGCTCCATTTCGTCACGATTATAGAGCAGTTCGCCGCCTATCGGAAAATCGGGTGCCAAAAGTGTATCGGCAACATTTATATCATTGTCTTTGATATATGCAACCGTGGTTTCGCATACTTCACGCAGATTAAAGGAACATATTGTACTTGCCATACCTGCGGCAATACCCATATTGGAATTTACGAGTATTGTCGGAAAAGTAACCGGAAACAGCACCGGTTCTTTCATTGTAGCATCATAGTTATCGACAAAGTCAACGGTGTCTTTATCAATATCGGCAAAAAGTTCTGCGGATATCGGTGCCAGTTTTGCTTCGGTATACCTTGCGGCAGCACACTGCATATCACGCGAATACGCCTTACCGAACGAACCCTTTGAAGCAACAAATGGGTGTAACAGTGCGGCATTACCCTCCGACATACGAACCATTGTTTCGTATATTGCGGCATCGCCGTGTGGATTCAACTGCATAGTGCGACCGACAATATTCGCAGATTTAATGGTTTGACCGTTCAGCAGTCCCATATTGTACATTGTATAGAGCAGTTTCCTGTGTGACGGTTTAAATCCGTCAATTTCGGGAATAGCACGTGAAACTATAACGCTCATAGCATACGGCATAAAGTTTGATTTGAGAGTTTCGGTAACCTGTTGGTCGATTACGGTACCTGCACCCGCAATATATGCATTTGCATTGTTCTTTTTTGATGCCGCAGGGGCATCTTTTTTCTTTCTCGGAGCCATTTATTCCTCTCCTTAACTGATATCGGCATCTTCCATATAAAGATAGCCGTTTTCGGAAATATAGTCTTTTCGTCCTGCCAGATTGTCACCGAGCAAGAGATCGAACATCTCGCTTGTAAGGGCGGCTTCCTCAGGCAATATCTTTATAAGGCGACGTGTTGCGGGATTCATTGTTGTAAGATTCATCATATCGGGTTGGTTTTCACCGAGACCTTTCGAACGCTGAAGATTGTATTTTTCATTGCCGATTTTTTCCAAAATCTCACGTTTTTCGTTTTCGTCATATGCGAAATAGGTCATTGCCTTGGTGTTAATCTCATAAAGAGGGGTTTCCGCAATAAAGACCCTGCCCTCGTTTATAAGCGTAGGCATAAGGCGGTAAATCATTGTGAGAATAAGGGTTCTGATGTGAAAACCGTCAACGTCGGCATCGGTGCATATGATTATTTTGTTCCAGCGAAGATTCGCAATGTCAAAGTTTGAAAGACTTTTGTTTGCCTTGGATTTAACCTCGACACCGCAACCGAGAACCTTTAAAAGATCAGTAATAATTTCACTTTTAAAAATTTTGTCATATTCCGCCTTGAGACAGTTGAGAATTTTACCGCGCACCGGCATTATAGCCTGAAAAGCGGCATCACGCGCAAGTTTACAGGAACCGAGTGCCGAGTCACCC
>CAZGRC010000181.1:0-2917 GCA_964528125.1 uncultured Ruminococcus sp. | reverse complement strand
GGGCAACTTCTCTTTCGGTGATTATTTCAAGGAACAAGCCATTCCGTGGGCGTGGGAATTTTTAACCGAAACACTCGAAATTCCCGAAAATCTGCTTTGGCCGTCAGTTTACGAAGAAGATGACGAAGCATATGCCATTTGGCGCGATGTTATCGGTGTTCCCGAGGAACATATTGTAAAGCTCGGCAAAGCCGACAATTTCTGGGAACACGGCACGGGTCCCTGCGGTCCTTGCAGTGAAATTTATTTTGACCGCGGCGAAAAATACGGTTGCGGTTCCCCCGACTGCAAGCCCGGTTGCGAATGCGACCGTTATATGGAAATATGGAACAACGTATTTTCACAGTTTAACAATATGGGTGACGGCACCTATACAGAACTTGAACATAAGAATATCGACACCGGTATGGGACTTGAACGTCTTGCCTGCGTTATGCAGGGCGTTGACAATATGTTCGAGGTTGACACCATTCGCAATATACTTGACCGTGTATGTGCCGTTTCCGGCAAGGAATACGGCAAAGATGCTTCTATCGATATTTCGATTCGTGCCATTACCGACCACGCACGCGCTTCGACCTTTATGATAAGCGACGGCATAATCCCGTCTAACGAGGGCAGAGGATATGTTCTGCGTCGACTTATCCGCCGCGCTGCGCGCCACGGACGGCTTATCGGCATTGAACGCCCATTCCTTGTTGAAATGTGCGAGGCGGTTATCCGCGAAAACGAAGCGGGTTATCCCGAACTTCGTGAAAAGCAGGAAATGATAAAAAAGGTCATTGCCAATGAAGAGGAAAGTTTTGCAAAAACAATTGACCAAGGACTTCAAATGCTTGAAGAACTTATCGAAAAGGGCGGCACCGTTTCGGGTGAAGATGCTTTCCGCCTTTACGATACCTACGGTTTCCCGTTTGACCTTACGCGCGATATTCTTGCCGAAAAGGGAATGACCGCCGACGAAGAAACATTTAAAAAGTGTATGGACAAGCAGCGTGAAAAGGCACGTAATGCACGCAAAGCTGCCGACGGAGAAAGCTGGAAGAGCGACGGTATCGCTTTTGACGGTGTTCCCGCAACCGAATTTCTCGGATATACCGAGGACACCTGCACCGCCAATGTAATTGATATTGTTTGTGAGGGTGAGCACGTTGTGACAGCCCCTGTCGGTGCCGATGTTGTTCTTGTGTTTGACAGAACCGTTTTCTATGCCGAAAGCGGCGGTCAGGTCGGTGATACAGGCACCGTTTCAAACGAAAATGTAACGGTTAATATAACCGACACCAAAAAGACGGTTGACGGCATTTTCACCCATTTCGGAAAGGTGACCGTCGGCAATATTGCCGTGGGCGACGGTTTAAACCTTGCTTTCGATAAGGTTCGCCGTGATGCTATACGTCGCAATCACACAGCCGCACATCTTTTGCAGGCGGGTCTTCGCAGTGTGCTCGGCACTCATGTTGAGCAGGCGGGACAGTTGGTCAATGAAAAATCTGTGCGTTTTGACTTTACACATTTTTCGGCACTCACTGCCGAAGAAACCGAAAAGGTTGAAAACTTTGTAAACGACATCATACTTTCGGCAATGGCTGTCGAAAACCGCGAAATGCCCATTGATGAAGCAAAGAAAATGGGCGCAATGGCACTCTTCGGTGAAAAATACGGTGACGTGGTTCGCGTTGTTGCGGTTGGTGACAAATCGATTGAACTGTGCGGCGGTACGCACGTTGACAATGCAGGTAAACTCGGACTATTCCGCATTGTCAGCGAAAGTGGAATCGCGGCGGGTGTCCGCAGAATAGAAGCTGTTACCGGCAATAATGTAATGGCACTGCTTCGCCATTGGCAAACCCTTGCAAGCGACACCGCGAATATTCTCAAGGCGGGCAATGCCGAGGATATTGCCGTCAAAGCAACACAGGTTACAAACCAACTTAAAGAAATGAACCGAAAAATCGAACAGCTCGAATCCAAACTTGCCGCAGGCAAAACCGATGATATTATGTCGGGTGCAACCGAGGTCGGCGGTGTTCGTGTGGCGACCGCATTGCTTGAGGGTGTCGGTGCCGACGAACTTCGCAAAATGACCGATACCGTAAAAGCCGACAATGCCGATGCGGTTGCGGTGTTTGCGGGGATTAACGGTGAAAAGGTAACCTTCTGTGCCTGTTGCGGCAAAAATGCCGTGGCAAATGGCGCTCATGCAGGCAATCTTGTACGCGAAGTTGCAAAACTCGCCGGCGGTAACGGTGGCGGTAAGCCAGACAGCGCAATGGCCGGTGGTAAGGATGTTTCAAAAGCACAATTTGCACTTGACGGTGTGCTTGAAATTGTAAAATCACAATTAAAGTAAAGGAATGAATTTGTATGTCGGATTGCCTTTTTTGTAAAATAATCGATGGTGAAGTACCGTCGAAAAAGGTTTACGAGGACGAATGGGTATATGCTTTTGCGGATATAGAACCGCAGGCGCCTTTACATGCCGTTTTCGTGCCAAAATGTCATATTAAATCGGCAGCGGAACTCAGCGGCGAAAACAGTTTTTATGTTGCCAAGATTTTCGAGGCGATTGCCAAGGTTGCCGAAACCGAAAACCTTGAAAAAGGGTTCAGAGTGGTTAACAACTGCGGCGAAGACGGCGGTCAAACCGTCGGACATCTTCATTTTCATCTGCTTGCACGCAGAAATCTTGCTTGGCCTCCGGGCTGATTAAAAAGGGGAAACGTTTATGTCAGAATTTTATACTATGAAAATTGCGGGTCTTGTACGCAATCTTGAAAAATTTCCGGTAAGTGACAGTCTTGATATTGCCGCGTTTATAATCTTCGGCGATGTTGAACTTACCGTTGAGGGATCTGCCGAGCTTCTTAAAAGGGTTCCCGAATTCGATGTTATTCTGACCCCTGAAGCTAAGAGC
>CAZGRC010000180.1:0-2945 GCA_964528125.1 uncultured Ruminococcus sp. | reverse complement strand
TACTGTTAATACTAAGGGTTGGCGCACAAGGGGTATTTCCGAACCTGATGACGATCGCGTGCTTCAAGGTCCGCGTGAGGGTTTTGACGAATCGGCAATGCTTAATGTTGCAATGATACGGCGCAAACTTTTGACACCGGATTTTTGTGTGGAATCTATGCGAATGGGGCGTCGTACCGAAACAATAGTTTATATATGTTATCTCGGCTCGCTTGCGGATAAAAATGTGCTCGCTGAACTTAAAAAAAGAATATCGGCAATAGATATGGACGGCGTACTGGATGTGAACTATATTGCAGAACAGGTGCGCGACCGCAGATACTCCCTTTTCAAGACTACGGGAGCAACCGAACGTCCTGATACCGTTGCCGCACGTCTTTTAGAGGGCAGGATTGCCGTTGTGGTTGACGGCACACCTGTTGTTATGACCCTGCCGTATCTGTTTTCGGAGAATTTTCAGTCGGATGAAGATTATTATTTAAATTTTCTTGTGTCATCGGTGGGTAGGGCACTCAGATATCTTTGCTTTTTTATCGCCGTCAGTGCGCCTGCGATATTCACGGCTTTGTTAAGATTTCACCCGCAACTGTTGCCGACATCTTTTTCACTTTCGGTGGCACAACTTCGCGGAGGAGTGCCTCTTCCGACGGTTGCCGAATGTCTTATACTGATACTGGTTTTTGAAATACTCAAAGAAACGGGTATCAGAATGTCACAAAGTCTGGGACACGCATTAAGTATTGTTGGCGGTCTTGTCGTGGGACAGGCGGCAGTCGAAGCGCGCATTGTCAGTACACCCATGCTTATTGCCGTGGCGCTCAGCGGAATAGCCGGACTTATGGTGCCGCGGCTTAAAGGTCCTGTTTTTTATATGCGCATATTTTCGGTGTTGGCTGTGGCCGTGGCAGGGCTTTATGGCTATCTTGCCACAGTTACGTTTCTTGTCTGCGAAATTTTCAATCTGAAATCGTTTGGTGTGGATTACACCGTTTCGGTTAAGCAATTTACTTCACAGAATTTAAAAGACAGTTGCTGGCGCGCACCGTGGTTTTCTATGAAACGGCGTCCCGTATTTAATAAAAACATTTTTCGTATGTCTGGAGGTCGAAATTCTTGAAGCGAACAGCCGCGCTTTTAACGACGGTTTTGCTGATACCGCTTGTCGGTTGCCGTGCGGGCAGAGAAGCCGACCGCAGATTTACGGTTTCGACGTTGGGTTTTGATTCGGTTGGAGGGAAATTGACCGTTTCGGCGGAAATGCTGATAGTAAATTCCGAAAACACCGAGGAAGAGTTTTCGGTGGAAGTTTTCACGGCAATTGGGGTGAACGCAGAGGAATGTATGTTTAATCTTTCGAGGAATATGTCAAAAGATATTCAACTTGCCCATTGCGGGGTGATTGCCGTAGGTGCAGGTGTTACGGGTGATATGCTTGACGGTGTTATTGAATACTGTACAGAAAATCGAGAAATAAATCTTTCGGCATATCTTGTATCGGCAGAAAACGCCGAAACACTGCTGTCAGGTGAAGCGTTGTCGGCATTAACCGTAGGGTATGAGATTATGGGCTTTTTGGAACACTATTCCGATGAAACAGGTGTTTCATACGGTTGTCGCGTTTATGAGGTTCAGGCGGCACGGCTTAAAAAAACACCGGTTTTTACTTTGCCGCAGTTTTCTCTGTCGAATGATACTTTTATACTTGACGGTGCGGCGGTTTATATTAAAAATCGCACAGTTATGGATATCTCTGCCGAAGAAATGTCTGTATATTCACTTATCAAGGGCGAAAGCGGAAAAGGCAAAATTTATGCCGACGGCAACGTGTATACAGTAAAGGCACCGCATATCCGCTTTGACTCGAGTGAAAAAGGGGATAGGGCGGAAATAAAACTGAATATAAATTTATCGCCTGACGGTATCGATGCCGCATTGTGTGATTATATAAATGACTGTGCAAAAGAGATTCTTAAACGCGCCGATGGCGAGGATGTTTTCGGCTTTGCCGACCGCATATACGCCGAAAATGCAGAATTGTGGAGAAAATTAAAAAACGGTACGGTGACACTCGACGGCGCCGATATCGGTATACTGTGTGAAATAAGGCGGGCAGATTATGCAAAGTAAAAGGGAATATTCGGTTCATACGGCGTGTGCTGCGGCATTGTTTTTGCTGTCGGGTACGATCACTGTTCTGCCGCAAAAAGATGCCGATGAGCTTTCGCTTTTGGGATATGCGGCGGCGGCGATCACGGTGTTAATACTTGCGGCGTTGCTTTTGCCGCTTACTGTAAAACTTTTATCTTTTAAACCAAAGAGCTCTGTTATGAGGCTGTGCAGAGCGACACTCTATATCGCCATATGCATTTTCACGGCAATCTTTGCGGCAATGCGGTTCGGTACATTCGTGGATTATGCGCAAGACATAATGCTCCCTCACACGCCGAAAATCATTGTTGCGATCATCTTTTTTGCCGCGCTAATCTTGCCTTCAACGGGTGAAAAGGGTGTTATAATGAAATTTTCGCTTTTTTCTTTATTCGTGACGGCGGCGGCGGTGATTTTTTTCTTTGCGGCATCGTTCGGTGAACTGAAACTCGAAAACATCGCGCTTCACCGTCTGCCGGAACCTGTCGGGATCGTAAAGCAGGCATTACCGTATTTTTTAAAACTGTTTCCGCCGATTATTATTATATATATATATGTACGGATTTTTTTCGGCAAAGAAAAACATTGTGCGGCGGTCTGCGGGACTGCGATGGGTTCGCTTTTGCTCGGTATTTGTATCCTTAATGTTTTGTTGCTTTTCGGTGCACCGCTTGCGGCAAAACTTGATTATCCGTATGCCTCTGCGGTAAGCACAGTATCGTTTGGGGAGCTTTTCACACGTATGGACGGCTTTTCATATTTTATATATTTTTCTGCCGAAACGGTGCAACTTGCAA
>CAZGRC010000179.1:0-2973 GCA_964528125.1 uncultured Ruminococcus sp. | reverse complement strand
TTAATTATGCCGGTATACCAATTACGCATGGTTAGAGCACACTTTTCAAACTGCTATTATAGAGCCAAAATTCAGTTTGTCTACAGTTTGAATCTTCTCCGAAAGTTGATTTTCGGAGAAGATTCTTTTGTAAAAAATTTGTTTTGAGAATTTAAAATCAATATGCCTTGCCCCAATAAAGCATATGTTTGGCTTTTTTGCCGCAACATATGCAGGTGTCGGAGATGTTGTCCTGCTCAAAGGGGATACAGCGGGATGTAACGCCCGCAACTTCTTTGAGTTTGTCCTCACATTCGCGTTCTCCGCACCACATTGCGCGGATGAATCCGGGTTTGGTGTCGGCAATTTCTTTCATTTCGTCAAGCGAGTGCGCATCAAATGTCATATTGCGGCGGCGTTCAAGCGCCTTGTTATAAAGTCCGTCGTGAACGGATTTGAGAAGTTCGGGGATTTTGGTTTCGATTTCGTCAAGCAACACGGTGTATTTTTCGCGATTGTCGCGGCGAACCACAACGCACTGACCGTTTTCAATGTCACGTGGACCGATTTCGATTCTGAGCGGAACACCCTTCATTTCATATTCCGCAAACTTCCAGCCGGGTGACTGCTCGCTGTTGTCGATTTTTGCACGGCAAACCGATTTGAGACGTTCGTAAATTTCTGTTGCCTTATCAAGCACGCCCGCTTTATGTGCCGCAATCGGAATAACGACCAACTGTGTGGGTGCGATGGCAGGGGGGAGTACAAGGCCGTTATCGTCACCGTGGGTCATAATAACAGCACCGATAAGGCGTGTTGTGGTGCCCCATGAGGTTTGGAAAGGATGTACGGGTTTGTTTTCTCGGTCGGTGTAGGTTACGTCGAAAGCGCGTGAAAAACCGTCACCGAAATAGTGTGATGTTCCGCTTTGAAGTGCCTTGCCGTCGTGCATAAGCGCTTCGATTGTATATGTTGCTTCGGCACCGGCAAAACGCTCTTTCTCGGTTTTAACACCTTTTACAACCGGCATTGCGAGAATATCTTCGGCAAAGCGGGCATAGGTATTAAGCATCTGAATGGTTTCTGCTTGTGCTTCTTCGGCGGTGGCGTGCAGGGTGTGACCCTCCTGCCAGAGGAATTCGCGGGAACGCAGGAACGGGCGGGTGGTCTTTTCCCAGCGGACAACACTGCACCACTGATTATAGAGCTTCGGCAGATCGCGGTGGGAATGAACTATATTTTTAAAGTGGTCACAAAAAAGAGTTTCCGAAGTCGGGCGCACGCAAAGGCGTTCTTCAAGTTTTTCTTCGCCGCCGTGGGTTACCCACGCAACTTCGGGTGCAAAGCCTTCAACATGATCTTTTTCTTTTTGAAGCAGACTTTCCGGAATGAACATCGGCATATAAACATTTTCGTGTCCGGTTTCCTTGAACATTCCGTCCATAATGCGCTGAATGTTTTCCCAAATGGCATAACCGTACGGGCGGATTATCATACATCCTTTAACCGAAGAATAGTCGATAAGTTCGGCTTTTATACACACATCGGTGTACCATTTTGCAAAATCTTCATCCATTGCGGTAATGGATTTTACCATTTTTTCATTACTCATTTTAAATCACCGGTACCTATTATAATAATTGTTTAATGCCGAAAGGTGAGACACGTTTCGGCAAGCCGATAAAAAGCGGCTGTGCAAAATTGAATAACAATTTTTACTTGAAATTTGTCTTTGAAAATCAAAGATTCGGTGTCGAAAAGACGCAAATTTGCAATATTTCGACATTATATAATCATTATAAACCAAAGACCCGTATTTTGCAACATTTTTTGAAACAAAATAAAAAAACTATTGACAAATGACAAAATAGCACATATTATTTTATTAGCAAATGTCAAGGAGGATTGAATTTATGGTATTTGAAAAAATTACGGAAATTTTGGCTGAACAACTTGATGCCGATGCCGAAGAAATGACCGCAGAAACCAAAATCGGAGAAGACCTTGGGGCAGACAGCCTTGATGTTGTTGAACTTCTTATGTCGATTGAAGATGAGTTTGATGTTGAAATCCCCGATGAGGAAATCGAAAATCTTAAAACCATCGGTGATGTTGTTGAATACATTCAAAACAATATGCCGCAGTAACTTGAAAATACTGTTATTATGTCGCTGTGCTTTCGGGCACGGCGGATTTTTTTGCCGTGAAAGATTAAAAACGAAATTTATTTTGATTTTTTAAAAAAAACATTGCAAAATAATGTTTTTGTGTGTATAATTATGATAGATGGGAAAATTTGCATTTTGAGTTAAAAATCAATGCAAATCATCCGAAAAAAACGCCGCTAATCGTTTTTTATATGTACTGGGAGGTGCAAGAATAGTGGAAAATGAAATTTCAAACGCATTCGTCGTTTTGATGGGAATGGGCACGGTGTTTGTAGGTCTTATCAGCATAGTTATCCTCTGCCTTGTTGTCGGACTTTTTTGCCGTATCGGCAATAAGAAAGAAAATTCCGAGTCCCGCACATCGGGCACGGTTGTCGGAACAGACGGTCCCGCCGCAAAAGGAACCGATCTTTCACCCGAAAAGCGCCGAGAGGTTATTGCCGCCGTTTCCGCCGCACTGGCTGAGGAAATGGGAACCGATATTTCGGCTATAAGAATTCACTCATTTAAAAAAATATAAAAAGAGGTTTTAAAAAATGAAAAAGTATAATGTAACCGTAAACGGAACACCTTATGAAATCACACTTGAAGTTGTGGACGTTGCCGATGTAAAGGCGGCTCCCGCTCCTGCCGCAGCCCCCGCTCCCGCTGCTGCTCCGGCTCCCGCCGCCGCTCCCGCAGGCGGTGAAACCGTATCCGCACCGATGCCGGGTAACATTCTTGCCGTAAACGTTCAGGTAGGCGCGACCGTTAAGAAAGGCGACGTTCTTCTTATTCTCGAAGCAATGAAGATGGAAAACGAAATTATGGCTCCCTGTGACGGCAC
>CAZGRC010000178.1:0-2993 GCA_964528125.1 uncultured Ruminococcus sp. | reverse complement strand
GCCTGCTACCGTGAGGGCAGAACGGGCGACAGGTTTATGAGTCTTTGCAAGTCGGGACAGATACTCAACTGCTGTCACCCGAATGCTCTTATGACCCTTACCGAGTATCTTGTTGACTATGCTTCGGAGGAAACGCGCAAGGCGGGATATGATATGATAGTAAAAGAACTTACACGTATTCCGAAAGAAAAGGTACGCACAATAGCAGAAAAGAATATTGAAGATATTAAGAATTCCAATCGCCGTGATTTCAGATTTTAGGAGGATTTTATGAGTCTTAACAGCACCATATCTGCCGAACGCGTGACGGTAGGTTTTTTCGGCAGAAGAAACGCGGGTAAATCAAGCCTTGTGAATGCGGTTACGGGGCAGGAACTTTCGGTTGTGTCGGACGTAAAAGGCACTACAACCGACCCCGTAAGAAAAGCAATGGAACTGTTGCCGCTGGGACCCGTTGTAATAATAGATACACCCGGATTTGACGATGAGGGCGAATTGGGGAATTTGCGTGTTAAAAAGACAAGAGAGATACTTTCAAGCGTGAACATCGCGGTTTTGGTGGTTGATTCGATGGTTGGATTAACCGATACCGAACGCGAACTGATAAAACTTTTCGAGGAAAAAAACACTCCTTATATTACGGCGTACAACAAGTGTGACATAAAGGCATTAAAAACACTGCCGGAAAATTCGCTTGCGGTGAGTGCCGTGACCCGCGACGGAGTGGATGATTTAAAAGAAAAAATCGCAGTTTCATTAAAGGGCAAAGAAAGCGACAGACATATTGTATCAGATCTTTTGTCTGACGGTGACACGGTGGTGATTGTCACACCGATAGATGCCGCCGCACCGAAAGGCAGACTGATTCTGCCGCAACAGATGACCATACGTGACATACTTGACTGTCACTGCACGGCGGTAATTTGCCAAGATACCGAACTTGAAAAGACCATTAAATCTCTTGCCGAAAAGCCCAAACTTGTCATAACCGATTCACAGGCATTCGGACGGGTATCAAAAACGGTTCCGGATGACATAATGCTGACATCTTTTTCAATACTTTTCGCCCGTTACAAAGGTGACCTTGTAACCACCGTTCGCGGTGCGACGGCACTCGGAAAACTTAAAGACAGTGACCGTGTACTGATTTCCGAGGGATGTACCCACCACCGCCAGTGCGGGGATATAGGCAGTGTTAAAATGCCGCGTTGGATTGAGGAATTCAGCGGTGCAAAACCCGAATTCTCATTTACATCAGGCGGAGATTTCCCCGAAGATTTGTCGGATTATTCACTGATTGTTCACTGCGGCGGATGTATGCTGAACGAAAAAGAAATGGCAAACCGTATCGCCAAAGCAACCGAGGTCGGTGTTCCGATTGTGAACTATGGTATTGCCATTGCGCATATGCACGGTATTCTTAAAAAAAGCCTTGCGCCTTTTCCAAATGTGCTTGAAATACTCGACAGTTAAAAAGCGAGGTGCGTCGCACCTCGCTTTGATTATTACTGTTTTTCAAATGTAAACTTTTCCCATGGAATGTTAACGGATTTTTTCTGTGTTATTATCTCATCTATGTGCATAAGCATAGGAAAGTCTTCAAGGCAAACAAGCCCTTTTTCGGCTTTGATTTTTATTGCCTTTGCCACGCGCTCCGCCACCACAAGCGATTCGAGGGTTACACCTTTGAGCTCTGCCTTTGCTTGGTCAATATCGAGACCGCGTCCTAAAAGTATGCCGACAAGCCGCGTTCTGCCGCCGTAGACCGTGACATATAAATCTCCTGCGCCGAGAACAAGGTTGTTGAAATCATCGGCGCCCTGCAACTTAAGCAGTTTGTTCATTTCTCTTATTGCCTGACCGAATGCCGCCGCCTGTGAATTATAATGCAGTTCGCTGTCTGTGCCGAACTGTTTTTGATTTAATCCGATAGTAAGCGCGATTGCAAGAGCATAACCGTTTTTAAGCGCAACCGCACTTTCGACACCGACAATATCGGTTGAGAGGCTTATGTGGTAATAATCGGTAGCCATAGCCGATTTAATCATACGCAATACCGACATATCACTTCCGCAAAACGTAACTTCGGTTTGGTCGTGTGCTACCAGTTCATAACTGGTGCAGGGTCCGCCGATAGCGTTGAGCGGTATGTTTTTACCCAAAGCGTCAAGTTTTTTTTGCCAAACATCAAGGTAGGTGAGCAACGAACCGTTTTCGGTATTCATAAGCCCTTTTGTTACCGAAATAACGGGAATATTTTCCTCTAATTCGGGAAGTATTTCATCTTTGAACCAATCCACACCGAAACTGCTTACACCGCAGATAATCAGGTCGGCACCGTTTATTGCCCGACTTAATTCTTCAATTCGGTAATATGTAATTCCCGCAGGAAAATCTTTATTGAATTTTGGATGGCGGTTTGTTCTTTGGCAGGTTTCTATAATTTCTCTGTCCAAATGTGTCCCGACCAAACGTACTGTATTGCCGTTTTCTCTTGCGGGGAAAGCGAGGGCGGAGCCCATCATTCCGGCACCGATTATCGTAATTGTTTTCATATTTTGACAACCTTTCAAAAATATGTTATTATTATAGAAAATGAACGTTTATGTGTCAATATGTGACCTTAAAATTGATAAATAACCGTTTTTTAAAACAGAAAGGAACAAATATGCTCAAAAAAGAACGTCAAAATAACATTTACGATATAATCAGGGCAAAAAAATACTGCACGGTGAATTTTTTGTCAAAACAGCTGTTTGCGGCACCGATTACCATTCGCCGTGATTTGACCGAAATGGAATCGGCGGGACTTGTTATCAGATGTTACGGCGGTGCCACCGTTCCGAATTACGAAAACCGTGAAGTGCCTTTTGAACTGCGCAATAAAAGCAATTTTTCCGCGAAAGACGAAATTGCCAAAAGAGCCGCAAAACTGATAAGCACGGGAGACACGCTCTTTTTGGATGCTTCTTCAACCGTAAGCCATATAACGG
>CAZGRC010000177.1:0-3002 GCA_964528125.1 uncultured Ruminococcus sp. | reverse complement strand
GCAGGTGTTCCCGGTGCATACAAAAATTATCCTCATATATCATCCCTTGGCTTCAAGCCAGTTTTTGCCGTAGTTTGAATCGGCAATGAGTTTGACGCGAAGATCGGCGGCGGCTGACATTTCATCTTCAAGTATACGGCAGGCAATGTCGGCATCTTTTTCGGGACATTCGACAATAAGTTCGTCGTGAACCTGAAGTATAAGTCGTGCATCGGGCAGTTCCTTTTTAAGTCGGTCGCGCACGCGTATCATTGCGATTTTTATAATATCGGCGGCAGTGCCCTGTATTGGGGCATTGCGTGCCACCCTTTCACCGAAAGCGCGCAACATTCGGTTGGAATTTTTAAGTTCCGGAAGATATCTTCTGCGCCCGAATGCGGTGGTTACGAATCCGTCTTCTTTGGCACGTTCGATAACCTTATCCATATATTCCGCAACCGACGGATAGGCGGCGAGATAGTCCTTTATATATCGGTCGGCTTCACTGCGCGTTACACCGATATCTTTTGAAAGTGAAAAGGCACCTATTCCGTATACTATCCCGAAGTTTACCGCCTTTGCGCGACTGCGCATTACGGGGAGAACCATATCGGGCGGAATATTGAATACCTGGGATGCGGTGGCGGTGTGAATATCCATACCGGTTTCAAAGGCTTCTATCATCGCCTTGTCGTCGGCAATGCTTGCAAGCACACGCAGTTCGATTTGCGAATAGTCGGCATCGCATAGCACATGGCCTTCTGGAGCGGTAAAGAATTTGCGAAGCACGCGTCCTTCGTCGGTTCTGACGGGAATGTTTTGTAAATTCGGTTCCAACGAACTTATGCGCCCCGTGCGCGCTTCGGTCTGCTTGAAAGTTGTGTGTATGCGTCCGTCATCCGATACGGCGGCGATAAGTCCGTCGCAATAGGTCGATTTCAGTTTTGCAAGTCGGCGGTATTTGAGAATACGGTCAACTATCGGAAAATCACAGCGCAATTCTTCCAAAACATCTGCGTTGGTGCTGTAGCCGTTTTTGGTTTTCTTTTTGGTTGGAATTCCCATCTTCTCAAAAAGCACTTCTCCGAGTTGCTTCGGGGAATTCAAATTAAATGTGCAACCCGCCATATCATATATTTCTTCGGTGAGAACGTTAACATTTTCCGCAAGGTCGTTGCCGTAGGCACGCAATCCGTCACAGTCCACAAGAAAACCCGCGGTTTCCATTTCGGCAAGCGCCCTTGCAAGAGGCAGTTCGATTTCCTCCAGCAATTTAACTTCGCCGCTTTCAGAAAGTATGCCGTAAAGTCGGTCGCATACAAGCGAAAATGCCACTGTGTTTTCAATGAGCGGAGTGTACTTGCCGTCGATTGAAAACACAGTATCTCCGTATTCGCTTATTAAACGGTCGAGACCGTAATCCGATGCTGACGGATTTGAAAGGTAAGCCGCCAGCATAGCATCGAATACAACGCTTTCGACGGCAGGATATTTTTTTGAAAGGTTTTTATAGTCATATACGCGCTTTTTAATTTCGGAGTTTGTTAAAAGGGAAAACAGAAAATTGTTTTCACAGGTGAATACTTTGTTTTCAAAGACAGCGGCGGCACCTTCGTCCGTTATAAGAATATCGACGGTTTTGCCGTCCGGAATATTTTCCGCAACCGTCACTTCAAAATGCTCGGTTGCGGTGTCCTGTGTTGACCGCTGCGGTGACGAGGGCGAGATGCCCATACGTTCCATCAGTTTAAAAAGTTCGAGTTTTGTCATAAGCGCAGACAGCTCGTCGATGTTTCTGTCACCGATTTTATAATCCGACAGAACGGTGGAAATCGGTGCCGTGCGGCATATTGTGCCGAGATATCGGCTTAAATATGCGCTGTCTTTGCCGTTTTGAAGTTTGTTGCGAACACCGTCTTTAATTTCGAGCTCCTCAAGGTGTTCATATATATAATCGATGCTGTGATAACGTGAAACAAGGTCGGTTGCGGTTTTTTCACCGATTCCCGCAACACCGGGAATATTATCCGAACTGTCACCCATAAGCGATTTCAGCTCAATCATTTCCGACGGGGTAAGACCGTAACGTTCAAAAAGAACGGCAGGGGTATAGTTTGTTATCTCGGGTTTGCCTGCTTTTGTTGCGGCAAGCAAAACACGTGTGCGTTCCGACACAAGTTGAAGTGAATCGCGGTCACCCGTTGCAATTACACATAGGTTGCCGTCACTTTTTTCGGCGGCATTTGCGAGGGTGCCCAAAATATCGTCCGCTTCGTAACCCTCACACTCAATAACGGTGTAACCCATAAGAGTCAGCCATTTTTTGAGGGGAGAAAATTGCGCGGCGAGTTCCGGCGGCATCGGTTTGCGTCCTGCCTTATATTCGGAATATTCTTTGTGCCTGAAAGTGGGGGAACGCAGATCAAACGCCACGGCAACGCCGTCGGGGTTCTCATCATCGACAAGGCGATTTAAAATATTTATAAAACCGTAAACGGCGTTGGTGTATTGTCCGTCTTTGGCGGAAAGCAGTTTTATGCCGTAAAAAGCACGGTTTATTATGCTGTTACCGTCAATGGCTAAAAGTTTCAAAACAGTTCACTCCGAATAAATATAATTATACAGATAGTATTATATCATTATTTACCTGTTTTGTCACTATTTAATTTAAAAAAAATTGACAAAATGTGTTTTATAAAATATAATAGGTAGCATTATGAGAATAGGAAAACTTGAAATTAACGGATTTGCCGCCCTTGCGCCCATGGCAGGTGTTGCCGACAGGGCAATGAGGGAAATATGCAAAGAACACGGATGTGCTTATACGGTGGGCGAGTTAACAAGCGCGAAAGGTGTAAGCATCGGGGATAAGAAATCTGCCGTTCTGCTTTCGTGCAGTGACCTTGCGAGACCTGCGGCATCACAGCTTTTCGGATGTGAGCCGGATGTTATTGCAAATGCGGTGGTAAAAGCGCTTGAATACCAACCTGATTTTATCGATATAAATATGGGGTGTCCTGCGC
>CAZGRC010000176.1:0-3006 GCA_964528125.1 uncultured Ruminococcus sp. | reverse complement strand
CACTTGCATATACACCGACGAGCGTAATCGCATATGTGCATATGAATACCAATACCCGTTCAGCAAAAATTTTGAAGCAAATATTGACTGCAACGGTGCCGAAATCATTTGCAAAACGCGTTGTGAATATGTAAATTGCCGTGCCGTTACAAACCGCAAAATCGATATCCACGGTGCGGCAGAAATTTCCGTTGTTTTAAAACGACTCATTTGCACAGAAATCATATCCGACTTTGACGAGCCCACAACCGAACTTCGCCGCGGCAAAGCACCCGCCACCTCACCCGTTGGGCGTAATGAAAAATATATTGTCATTGAAGAAGAAATAGAATGCGGCAACGGACAGCCGAATATACGCTCAATGATAAGATACGATGCCGATGCCGCCGTGCGTGAATGCAAAATTCTTGCGGGAAAAGTTATGGTTAAAGGCGAACTGGTTATCGGTATTTTATATTGCGGTGAAGAAGGCGCTCCACAGACAGTGCGAACCACGTTGCCGTTCAGTCAACTACTTGAAATTGACGGCATAAATGACGGTTGCGAATGTGAAAGTTGTGCCGAAATCGCCTATATCGACATCAAGCCGCGTTTTTCGGGTGACGGCGACGAAAATATTTTCAGAATGAATGCAAAAATACTTATAACAAGTGAGGCTTATTGCAATAATGACATTGATATAATAACCGATGCATATTCAAGAAAATACGAAGCCGAAATCACACGGTGTGAAATTGATTTTGAACACCTGTGTCGCAGTTTGAGTGAAACGTTTTCCTGCAAAAAGGCCCTCGATTTTCCTGAAAATTCCCTGTGCGAAGTGTGCGACATAAGATGTGAAACCGAAAGACGGAGTGTCGGCTTTGAAAACGGAACACTCTGCCTCGGCGGAACTCTTAACGCCTGTATTATTGCCCAAGACTGCGGCGGCGCCGTGAACTATTATGAAAAGCCGATTGATTTTGAATATAAAATTCCGATTGAAAACTGCGGTGAAAGAATGCACTGCGAACCGAAAATTACGGTTTTATCCTGCGGATATACATTAAACGGTGAATCTTCAATGGAAATAAGATGCGAACTTTGCATCGGCGCCGCCGTTTACGAATGTCGCAAAACAACGCTGATATCGGATATTCGCGCCGACATCAATCGCCCCGTAACACGGCGTTTTGACTCTGCAATGACCGTTTTCTTTGCCGCCGGCGGTGAAAATGTCTGGGATATTGCCAGAAAATACGGTGCCTCGGTCGAGGAAGTCAAAAAGATTAACGAGATATCGGGCGATATGCTTGAAGAGTATTGTATGATTCTTGTTCCTAACTGATAAAAGTTTTTGTATCAACAGTCGAATTACGCCTTGGGAATTTAAACCGAATATTTTTAAGAGAAGCGACAGCCGTTCGGCTGTCGCTTCTCTTAAAATATTGCGATTTTGATATTGTTTTGACTATCAATGCAGGGTTTGAATTTTCTCATCAATACTCGGTAACACCGTCATAAACCAGAACCGCATCACCCGTAAGTGTTACGGTCTCGTCGGTGTAGTTGACGATAAGATCACCGCCGCGAACTTTAACGGTTATATCTTCACCTTTTTTGCAGTAACCATTGCCGCATGCCGCAACAACAGCCGCACACGCACCCGTGCCACAGGCATATGTTTCGCCGTTGCCACGCTCATAAACACGCATTTTAAGTGTAGATTCATTTACAACGCGTACAAATTCGGTATTAACCCTTTCGGGGAAATATTCGGCGTTTTCAAACTTAGGACCGACTTCCGACATATTCACGGTGTCCACACGGTCACAGAACACAACACAGTGCGGATTGCCCATACCTACACAGGTAATATTGTACTGCTTCTCACCTATCGTTACGGTTTTATCAATACAGGTGTCTGTATCAAATACGGCGGGCAGTTTTTTAACATCAAACGTTGCCTTGCCCATATCGACCGATGCAAGTGTTACGCGGTCATTACTTGTGTAAAGTTTGAGGTGCTTGATTCCGCTTGCCGTTTCAATATCAATCTCGTCTTTCGGGACAATGCCGTTATCATAAAGATATTTCGCGGCACAGCGTATGCAGTTACCCGCCATCATACCTTCGGAACCGTCACGGTTGAATATGCGCATTTTGGCATCTGCAATATCTGATTTTTCAATAAGAACTATACCGTAGCCTCCGATTCCTTTGTGACGGTCACAAAGACTTATGCAAAGTGATTCGGGGCAGGTTATCGAACCGTCGAAATTTTCAATAAAGATATAGTCATCGCCTGTCGCCTGCATTTTAGAGAACTTGAGTTTTCTGCGCTCGGTGCGAAGATTGTTGATATTGACAAGTTCGGTATTATTCTCGGTATAACGGCTTGCAATGATGTCCGCAAGAGCATTGGCGGTATCAAGCGATGTAAGGCAAGGAATCGACAGTTGAAGAGCTCTTCTGTGAAGTGCGATATAATCATCGATTTTGGAATCAAGAAGTGCACCCGTATAAACAATGTAACTTATTTTTCCGCTTTCAAGCAATTCAAAAGCTTTCTGACGGTTTGAAATGCTGTCAACAATTGTAACATCAATACCGAGATGCTCAATCGCTTCGCCGGTTTTCGGTGTTGCGAATATTTTAAAGCCCAAATCATCCAACTTCTTGGCAAGCGAAATAACCTCAAAACGGTCATGCTGACCAACACTTATAAAAATGCCGACATCCTTGTGTTCAATGGAAGATTTCAGCATCATACCCGCAGAAGTAAGGCCCTTAAAGAGCGCTTCTTCAAGTGTTTTACCGATGCCCAGAACTTCGCCCGTAGATTTCATTTCGGGGCCGAGATAGGAATTCACATCTGTAAGCTTTTCAAAAGAGAAGACCGGCACCTTAACGGTGAAATAGGGCGGTGTGCGGTAAAGTCCAGTACCGTAGCCCATATCGGCAAGAGGTTCACCTGT
The DNA here is from genome assembly GCA_964528125.1 of uncultured Ruminococcus sp. Classification (GTDB taxonomy): domain Bacteria; phylum Bacillota; class Clostridia; order Oscillospirales; family Acutalibacteraceae; genus UBA737. The sequence goes on along the minus strand of CAZGRC010000176.1, from coordinate 49 downwards.
CATAACGCGCGAAGCGATATCGACCATAGGAACACCCGTAACCTTACTG
>CAZGRC010000175.1:0-3009 GCA_964528125.1 uncultured Ruminococcus sp. | reverse complement strand
AAAATATTCAGTTGATATTAAATTTTATTTTCCACGGCAGAAATATCTGCGATTCTTAACTGTACATTGGTACCACCCGAACTTATCATTTAATAACCGTTCTTGGAATAGGGAATATATATTTCATAAACTCATCACCAAAAATCTATTTTATTAAAAAGTCCTCTTTTCGGATATTTAAAAGAATTTGATATTTACTTTTGCCTTAAAACTTTTTAACCCATTGGATTCACCTTTTAAAATTAACTGTCGGCTGCTCAAACGAGCGTTCTTACTTCACTGGACTCACCACTTTCTATGTTAATTCTGATCGTAAGCCGGCGGAACTGTCATCCTATTTGGCTCACTCCTTTCTTGTTCTGTCTGTATTATAATGCATTAAACACAATTTGTCAAGCAAAAGTTAAGAAAAAATATGCACAATTTCAATGTTTACAATTTGTTCATAGTTTTTCCGTATTCATACAGAACGTTATATGTTAAAATAATAGCAGTAAATATAAAAGGGGATAATTTAGTATGAGAGGTCCTTCAATGCCTCCGCCGCCAGGAATGCGCGGCATGGGAAGACCGCCGGGCGGACCGCGCAGTTTTCTCACCGAAGAAGAAAAAAGAAACAAACCGAAAATTACTTCGGCACTGCTAAAACGGATAGCGGGCTATTTAAAACCGTATATTTTTCAGTTTGTGCTGGTTTTTATCGCACTTGCCGTTTCTGCGGTGCTCGGGCTTTTCCCGTCAATAATAACAGGCCAGATAGTCGATTCGATAATTGCCGACAACACAACTGTTGCGGAATTGCTGAAACTGCTTGTGCTTGCATTTGTTGTACTTTCGGCATCGCAGATAATAAGTGTTCTCGAACAGTACATAAATTCTTGGATATCGCAAATGATAATCCGCGATATGCGAAATCAAATGTATGACCATCTCCAACATATGTCGCACTCATTTTTCACAACGGAAAAACAGGGCGATATCATAACACGAATGAATAGCGATATTAACGGTGTCAGTTCCGTGATTTCAGGTACGCTCACTTCGATTGTAAGTAATATTCTGACTATCGGAACCTGTGTATTTTATCTGTTTTACACCGATTGGCGGCTTGCGCTTATTGGGCTTGTCATAATACCGATACTGATATTTCCGACCCGTGCCGTCGGGCGTAAGCGTTGGGAATTGCTGAGCGAAGCACAGGAAAAACACGATGACCTCAATCAGCATGTTGATGAAACACTTTCGGTAAGCGGTTCAATGCTGGTGAAACTTTTCACGCGTGAAGATAAAGAGTTTGCACGTTTTAAAGAGGTAAACCGCGCCGCAACCGAAATTTCGGTAAAAGAACAGCGCGCCGGCAGTTGGTTTCATGTTTTTATGGGAATGTTCATTCAGATAGCACCCTTACTTATATATTTTGCGGGCGGATTTTTGATAATTTCCCGTGTGGATACCAAACTTACGGTCGGTGATATATCGGTTGTTGTGGCGCTCGTAAACCGCCTTTATCAACCGGTGAGAATGTTACTCAATCTGCAAGTTGATTTTACGCGTTCGTTGGCGCTGTTCAGCAGAATATTTGAATATCTTGATCGCAAATGCGATATCGTAAATCCCGAAAATCCCAAGTTCCCGAATCTTGAAAAAACCGATATATCGTTTAAAGATGTGCATTTTTCATATGAAAAGGGACAGGAAATACTGCGCGGTGTTGATTTCAACGTCGAAAGCGGAAAGATGTATGCCGTTGTCGGAGAGTCTGGGGCAGGCAAGTCAACCGTCATCGGTATGATACCTCGCCTTTATGATGTGAGCGCCGGTTGTGTCATGGTTTCAGGTGTTGATGTAAGGGAATTTGACCTGAAATATCTGCGTTCCGCAATAGGTGTCGTAACACAGGATACATATCTGTTTAACGGCACTATTATGGAAAATCTGCTTTATGCCAAAGACGATGCTACGCCGCAAGAAATTGAAAACGCCTGCCGTGTGGCGAACATTCACGATTTCATCAGTTCTCTTCCGAAAGGTTATGATACCGTGGTAGGCAATCGCGGTCTCAAACTGTCCGGTGGGGAAAAACAGCGCATTTCGATTGCACGTGTAGTGCTTAAAGACCCCAAAATACTGATTTTGGATGAGGCAACATCTTCGCTTGATTCAATTTCCGAAAACCTTATTCAGCAAGCGCTTGACAAGGTGATGATAGGCAGAACCAGTTTAGTTATCGCCCACCGTCTTACCACGGTTCTAGCAGCTGATAAAATTATGGTGCTGGCAGACGGCAAGATAACAGAAACGGGCACACACGATCAACTGCTTCAAACCAGTGAGCGTTATAAATTGCTCTACGAAACCCAGTTCAGACGTGTTTTGGAGCACGAAAAGCAGAAAAGTTTGCCTGATTTTGCAAATACCGTTGACTAATTGCGCGATTTGAGGTAAAATATATTCAGTAAATTCTTTTGGAGGATTCTGATATGGATGAGAATAAAAAAAATCAGGATTACGATCCCGATATAATTACGCTTAGCGATGATGACGGTAAGGAATACACCTTTGAGGTGCTTGATGCCGTTGAAACCGACACCGACCGTTATCTTGCTCTTTTGCCGATTTATGATGATCCGCAAAATGTGCTTGAAGATTCGGGCGAACTTGTTATTGTAAAGGTTGTCGAAGAAAACGGCGAGGAATATTTCTGCGAAATCGAAGATGACGATGAATATGAAACCATTGCCGATGCCTTTGTTGACAGACTTGAGAACTTTTTTGAAATAGACGAAAAGTAATCACGTTATTTATAAAATCATACACAGGACTTGTCCTGCCCTGTTCGCGAACTGTTGCTTTTATAACCCTACAAGATTTTTTAATAGGGGTCTACGCTCGAACGGTGGGCTTGCAGACCTCCCGCGGCTGTGCCGAGTTCGGAAGAAGGGAGCGCGAAGCCGTTCGGCCGACACCCACCTGAACTTATGTTTAGGTTATCTTAAAGCACACTACGGC
>CAZGRC010000174.1:0-3010 GCA_964528125.1 uncultured Ruminococcus sp. | reverse complement strand
GGGTAAGGATGTAATTATAGCTTGCGATTTCTCATCAAAGGAAAACTGTCTTGAATTTCTTGATAAGTTTACCGGCAGAAAGCCGTTTGTGAAAATAGGTATGGAGCTTTTCTATGCCGAGGGTCCGCAAATTGTTCGCGATATAAAGGCGAGGGGACACAAAATTTTTCTTGATCTCAAACTTCACGATATCCCGAATACGGTTAAAAAATCAATGAATGTACTCAGTCGACTGGATGTTGATATGACAAATCTTCACGCAGCGGGTACCGTTTCTATGATGGAAGCCGCAATCGAGGGTCTTACCCGCGAGGACGGCACGAGACCGTTGCTTATTGCGGTGACACAGTTGACATCAACCGATCAGGAAAGAATGGAAAACGATTTGCTTATAAAGGAGCCTATCGACAAGGTTGTAATGCACTATGCCGCAAACGCCGCAAAGGCGGGACTTGACGGCGTTGTTTGCTCACCGCTTGAGGCGGGCAAGGTTCACGAAACCTGCGGTGAAAAATTTTTGACCGTAACCCCCGGCGTTCGTTTTGCCGACGGTGATATCGGTGACCAGAAGCGGGTTATGACCCCTGCCGAGGCAAAGAAAATCGGAAGCGACTATATTGTTGTCGGCAGACCGATTACCGCCGCCGCCGATCCCGTTGCCGCTTATGAGCGCTGTGTGGCGGAATTTGTTGACTGATAATCGATATATTAAAAGGTGACTAAAATGAAATATGCAATAGACCATGACATTCATATCCATTCGGTGATTTCCGACTGTTCGAGTGATCCGGAACAGACAAACGAGAGAATACTGCAATATGCCAAAGAAAACGGTTTAAAGCAGATTTGTCTTACCGACCATTTCTGGGACAGCAATGTAGAGGGTGCATCGGATTGGTATAAACCGCAGAATTTCGAACGCATAGCAAAGGCTTTGCCGTTGCCGCAAGATAAAGACGTTCAGTTCCTTTTCGGTGTCGAAACCGAACTTGATAAAAATATGACACTCGGTATCGGACGGGAAGAATTCGACAAATTTCAATTTGTTATAATCCCAACAACGCATTTTCATATGCGCGGTTTTACCATTTCCGAAGAGGATGCTTCTACCGCTGAGGGCAGGGCGCGTGTATGGATAGATCGACTTAAAGGAATTCTCGATATGGATTTGCCTTTCCGTAAGATCGGTATTGCGCATTTGGCTTGCGGTCTTATTGCACCCACACGTGAAGAATATCTTCGGGTGTTGAAGCTTTTGCCGGAGCGTGAACTGGAAGAGGTATTTAAAAAATGCGCCGAAGTCGGCGTAGGAATTGAACTCAATTCGAGTGATATGAATTTTGCCGAAAACGAAGCCGACACCGTTTTGCGAATTTTTAAAATCGCAAAACAGCAGGGATGTAAATTCTATTGCGGCAGTGATGCCCACCATCCGAAAGACTTTGAAAATGTAAAGGCAATCTTTGAACGCGCCGTTGATATGTTGGAACTTACCGAAGACGATAAATTTCATATATAGCAGGTAAAAAATGCGAAAATTTTCGGACGGACTAAGTGGTAACTTTATCAGCAACTCACCGAAAAATAACGAAATGCCGCCTATGCTCGGTTGGACGGCGGGTGTTTACCTTTTTTGTGCAAAAAAAACCACTGCTGAGTAAACGTCGAAATAATAATGATAATTAAAAAAGGAGATATAAGAAAATGAAAGAACTCATTGCAAAGGATTTATTATCGATAAAGGCGGTTTTTCTTCGCCCCGAAGAGCCGTTTACATGGGCAAGCGGTATCAAAAGTCCGATTTACTGTGACAACCGACTCACCCTTACCGACGTTAAGGTCAGAGGTGATGTTGAAGCGGGTCTTGCAAAACTGGTAAAAGAAAACTATCCCGATGTTGAGGTGCTTATGGGCACTTCAACCGCAGGTATTGCCCATGCCGCCATTGTCGGTCATCTGCTTGAACTTCCTATGGGTTATGTCCGCTCGGGAAACAAAGACCACGGCAGACAAAATCGTATTGAGGGTAAACTTGAAAAGGGTCAAAAGGTTGTGGTTGTTGAGGACCTTATCTCTACGGGAGGCAGTGTTATCGACGTTGTCGAAGCATTGCGTGAAGCCGGCGCAGAGGTTCTCGGAATTGTCAGCATTTTTACATACGGTATGCAAAAAGGGCTTGACCGTTTAGCCAATGCAGAGGTCAAAAATGTAAGTCTTACCGACCTTGAAACGGTTGCCGCCGTTGCCGCCGAAACAGGATACATCAAGGCGGAAGATGTTGAGCGCCTTATCCGTTTTCGCAACAATCCTTCGGACGAGAGTTGGATTGGGGGAAACGCACAGTGAGAAGCGTTTTAAATATTCTTGACCTCACCGAATCCGAAATCAAGGGCCTTATTGCCACAGCACAGGATATTATAGCAAACCCCAAAAAGTACAGTGAGGTATTAAAGGGTAAAAAACTTGCCACAATGTTCTTTGAACCTTCCACACGCACACGCCTTTCGTTTGAAGCGGCGATGTATGAACTCGGCGGTAATGTGCTTTCAATGGCAGATTCGGCTTCAAGTTCGGCATCTAAAGGCGAGAGCGTTGCGGATACCGCACGCACCATATCTGCATATGCCGATATTATTGCCATGCGCCACCCCAAAGAGGGTGCACCGCTGGTTGCATCTATGAGTGCCACGGTTCCGATTATAAACGGCGGCGACGGCGGGCATAATCACCCGACACAAACCCTTGCCGACCTCCTTACGATTTATCAGACCAAGGGACGTTTTGACAACCTTACAATCGGATGTTGCGGCGACCTTAAGTTCGGCAGAACCGTTCATTCGCTTATTGAGGCAATGTCACGTTATAAAAATGTTAAGTTTGTGCTTATCTCGCCGGAAGAGCTGAAACTTCCGAGCTATGTTAAGAAGGATGTAATCGCAAAAAAGGGTCTTGAATATATTCAAACCACCGATTTGGAAGCGGTTATTCCCGATCTTGATATACTCTATAT
>CAZGRC010000173.1:0-3039 GCA_964528125.1 uncultured Ruminococcus sp. | reverse complement strand
TCCTATTATATCCGAAAGATTATTTATTTTATATTTTTCCATTGCCTGAGGCAATGTTTCGATAATGTTTTTGCAGGCATACGGTTCGACAAGATTTGCCGCGCCAACCTGAACCGCCGTGGCGCCGGCAAGCATAAACTCAATTACATCCTCAGCGGTTGAAATGCCGCCCATTCCGACTATCGGTATCTTAACCGCGTTATACACCTGATAAACACAGCGAAGTGCCACCGGCATAACCGCCGGCCCCGAATAACCGCCCGTGGTGTTGGCGATAAGCGGTTTTTTCGTCTTGAGATTTATACGCATACCGAGAAGCGTATTTATAAGCGAAACGCCGTCGGCACCGGCATCCTCACACGCCTTGGCAATTGAAGCAATATCCGTGACATTCGGTGTGAGTTTGACGATTATCGGCTTTTTTGTAACGGCACGAACAGCGCGTGTAACCTCTGCCGCGACATCGGGCGAAGTGCCGAAACCTATACCGCCGCCGTGAACATTCGGGCAACTGATATTAACCTCTATCCAGCCTATCTGCTCAACAGCATCAAGTCTTTCGCAGACTTTTGCATATTCCTCCACCGAAAATCCCCCGACATTCGCCATAACGGGTTTGTGAAATGTCTTAAACAAGCGTGGAAGTTCTTCTTCAATTACCGCATCGACACCCGGATTTTGAAGTCCCACCGCGTTGAGCATACCCGACGGACACTCGGCAATGCGCGGTGTCGGATTTCCGAAACGCGGTTCAAGAGTTGTCCCCTTAAAAGAGAATGTACCAAGTATATTTATGTCATACAGTCGGGAAAATTCCTCCCCGAAACCGAAGGTTCCGCTTGCGGGAATAATCGGATTATCAATTTTTATACCGCAAAGATTTATTTCTGTGTTTACCATACTATCTCCTCCCGACAAAGGACGGGACCGTCCTTGCAAATACGCTTATTACCGTACTTTGTCTTGCAGGTGCAACCCATACACGCGCCGAAGCCGCAACCCATACGTTCTTCAAAACTGTACTGACCGCTGCAAGAAACCGCCGACTCAATCGCCTTAAACATCGGCATAGGTCCGCAGGTATAAAAATAATCATAAGACAGCGACTTCATGGCATCGGTCACAAATCCTTTTACACCGAAACTGCCATCAATCGTTGCAATTACCGTCTTGACACCGAGTGCTTCAAATTCATCTTTATAAAAAATCTCCTCGGCGTTATTGAATCCGAGTACGGCAGCGGGGGTTTTTCCCGCCTTTATCAACTCTTTGCACAGCCCGTAAAGCGGAGGAATTCCAACTCCGCCGCCTATAACCAGCGGATGTTCACCGCTCAAACCGACATCAAAACCGTTGCCGAGTCCGACCAGCAGGTCAAGTTCGCCCGATTCTTTCATTACCGCCATTTTATCGGTTCCGACACCGATCGCCTTATATATGAGGGTTATGGTTTTGCCGTCATAAGCGCATACGGATATCGGACGCCGAAGATAAAGCCCGTCGATTTTAATGTTTACAAACTGACCCGGACGTGTAAGCGCCGAGGTGTCGCCCTCTAAAACCATTTTGTATACATTAGGGGCAAGATTTACATTTTCAATAATTTTATAAATACCCTGTGTCATAACTACTCCTTTATATATACCGGTCTCCCGCCGTAAACCGTCATCAAACATTCACCGAATACACTTCTGCCCTCAAACGGAGTTGCTTTGCCGCGTGACCGAAAATTTGTCGGGTCAACGGTGTATTCACGCGAGATATCAAACACGCAAAAATCACCCGTTTCGGGTGTCCCGCCACCGAGTTTGAAACGTCTGCGCGGTGCAAATACCATCATTTCGGCAAGGCGTTCCAAAGTTATTATACCGCTCTTCACAAGTCCTGTATACATAACCGCAAACGAGGTTTCAAGTCCGACAACGCCGAACGCACTCTTTTCAAGTCCTCTGCCCTTTTCTTCGGCACTGTGAGGTGCGTGGTCGGTGGCAATCATATCAATCGTACCGTCTTTTACACCCTCCGTAAGAGCAAGCCTGTCTTCTCTTGAACGAAGCGGCGGGTTCATTTTAAAGCGACCGTCTTCCTTTAAATCACCGTCATCCATAACAAGATAGTGCGGTGCCGTTTCGCAGGTGATGTCAACACCATCAGCCTTGGCTTTTCTTATAAGTTCAACACTTTCTTTTGTGGATATGTGGCAGACGTGATATTTACAGCCCGTTTCACGCGCAAGTTCAATATCTCTGGCAATCGGCTTCCATTCACTTTCACTGCAGATTCCCCTGTGACCGTGTTTTTCGGCATATTCGCCTTTATGTATATATCCGCCGAAAAGCAGTGAATTGTCCTCGCAGTGGGCGGCAATAACCGTTCCGAGTTCTTTTGCCCTCAACATTGCCGCACGCATTACATCTGCGGTTTGAACGCCCTTGCCGTCATCCGAAAAAGCGATCGCACCGGACTTCAAGAGGTTTTCCATATCAGAAAGCCGCTCGCCGTTTTGACCGACGGTTATCGCGGCATAGGGTTTTACATCGATAACCGCATCGCGGGCGATAATATCAAGCTGAAGTTTAAGCGCCTGCTCACAGTCGGGGCACGGGTTCAAATTCGGCATTGCGCATATATGTGTAAAACCGCCGTGTGCCGCTGCGCGGGTGCCGCTGTAAATTGTTTCTTTATAAGAAAAACCCGGTTCACGCAGATGTGTGTGCACATCCGCGAGTCCGGGTAAAATAACAGCGTTTTCGATAATTTCGGCACCTTGTGACGGAACTGCCGAAAAAGCAAAAGAAAAACCGCCCTTATCACTGACGGAAAGATTTGTTTTTGTTATACCGTTTTCGGAAATAAGCACTGCATTTTTAAAAAAACGTTCCATTTCTTATCTCCTCCTGTTTTGTTTAGATGATTATAACATATTATGTAGTTTCTTGTCAACAAAAGACTTAAGAAAAAAACAATATTGTTTTCAGAGAAAAGAAAAGTTGCACCTTTGCCCCGTATCGGCATAAGTTTAAAGGTTTTGCATTGATT
>CAZGRC010000172.1:0-3043 GCA_964528125.1 uncultured Ruminococcus sp. | reverse complement strand
ATGCTTATGTATGGCGTTTATATTCCTTATAATGAACTTTTATATGTGGACACTTATTATCACATTTAAGTTCAAATTAAAACAGGTTTACAAAAACAGCTTTAAGTTTGTCTTTCTCAATATGAAGATGAATCTGCTTTGCGGTGTAATACTGTTGCTTGTGTATGCGCTTTTTGTCGGAATATTCCTCCTGCTTCCGTACTATTTAACCATTGTTCTCGAACTTATGGTATTCGTATGTGTGGTTCCCGCTTTCAGGTATCTGCTTATTCAGTTCTGCACATTCCCGTCAATCAAAAAGTTTATTATTGACCCGTATTACAAAGAACACCCCGAAGAGGATATTGAACAGCGCAAAAACCTCGGTATAGAAATTGAAGAGGACGAGACCGAAAACGAAAACGGTGAGGGCGAAAACATTCAAGATGATACCGTTGTATTCAGCGATGAACGCATTATCCCGCAAGAAGACGAAAACAAATAACAAAACATCCGCCGTTCGAATTTCGGACGGCGGATGCTTTGTTATTTGGATACTTTTTACATAAAACGGCAAAATAAAATCGGAAGAAACACCGCGGGGAGCAGATTCATAACCTTAATTTTCGTTTTGCCGAGTTCCAGCATATTAAAAGAAATCGCGATTATAAGCATTGAACCTATTACCGACATATGAGCGATTATTCGGCTTGTGAGAATCGGCTGAACAAACGCCGCCAAAAGGGTTAGCCCGCCTTCAATAATAAGTACGGGAATCGCGGCAAGCAGAACGCCCGCACCCATTGCGGATGCCAAAACCGCACCGGAAATGCAGTCTATAACCGATTTGGAATAAAGTGTGGTGTTGTCGCCTGAAATGCCCGAATCAATGGCGCCGACAACCGTCATTGCGCCGATACAAAACAAAAGTGTTGCCGACACAAAACCCTGTGCGATATCGGATTTTCCGCGGCTGAGACGTTTTTCGATGTTTTGTCCCAAACAGTTTACAAGTCGGTCGATGTTTATAAGTTCGCCCAAAACCGCGCCGAGGCCGGTTGAAATCACAATTATCAGCGGGTTTATATCATCCTCGAAAAGCCCCGATATTCCAATATACATTACACAAAAAGCCATACCGCTCATAAGTGTGTCGCGAACCCGCGCGGGAATGCCTTTTCGCAAGAGCGTACCGAGAAATCCACCTGCGACAACCAGAAAAAAGTTTATTACCGCTCCGCTTTTCAAAACGGTTAAGAGGGTTTCCATTTAGAGGTTCACCAACTTTCTGATAACATATGATGCGGCGCAGAGCCCCGCACATCCCGGCACAAATGCCATACTTGCTGGGGCGGGTCTGCCTGATGACTTTTTGTCGGCACTGCCGCGTGCGATTGGCTTTTCGTCCGACCAGACTACCGGCAGCTTTTTAATTCCTCTTTTTTTAAGTTCAAGGCGCATTATTCGGCAAAGAGGACACATCGAGGTGGAGTATATATCGTCTATGCGCAGTTTTTCGGGACAGAGTTTATTGCCTGTACCCATAACGCTTATTATCGGAATCCCACGTTTTTGCGCTTCGGTTATAAGATAGAGTTTTGCCGTGACGTTGTCTACGGCATCGATTATAAAGTCAAAATCTTCAAAAGGCAAGGGACTGCCGTTTAGTATTAGACGAATATCTTCGGTGATTTTTATGTCGGGGTTGATGCTCTTGAATCTTACGGCGGCAACCGATGTTTTCGGTTGTCCGACGGTATTGTATGTCGCGATCGCAAAGATAAAGGTGACCGACACCGCTTCGCGCGAGAGCTTCCGCCGCATATGATCCGACGCCGCCTATTCCGAAGACAGCCACGGTGGAATTTTTGAGTTTTTCGGTGTTTTCTTCTCCGATAAGTCCTGCGGTTCTTAAATTAAATTCATTTATCACGGCTGTTTATCATCCCAATAAGATTCGGTATTTCGGCTTCAAAATTAACACTGTAGCGCATTTCTTTGTGATAGCGATGGGTGCGTGAAATGCAGGCACAGGTGAAATCAACTGCCGTCTGCGTGGCTTCTTTAAGGCAGAGTCCGTTCATATATGCCGCAACAAGCGTACTTGCAAAGACATCGCCCGTGCCGTGGTATGTAGCCTCAATCTTTTCGGAAAACAGAAAATAAACATCTTCACCGTCAAAGCACGCGGCGCCGATACGTCGGTCGTCAAACCACACGCCCGTGAGCACTATTTTGCTGTCGGTAACGGAACGGAGCCCCGTAAGCAGTTTTTCGATGTATTCCCTGTCGTACGGTCCGTCGTTATAATCATACCCGAGCATAAAAGCCGCTTCGGTAATATTCGGGGTTATAATGTCGGCGTATTTGCAAAGCTTTTTCATTTCCTGCGGAAAATCGTCGGAAAAACCGCCGTAGAGTTTGCCGTGATCTGCCATAACGGGATCAACAATCACGGGCGCGTTTCCTTTTTTAATGAGGTCGATTGCCTTTATTACGATATCGACTTGCTTTTTTGAACCGAGATATCCCGTATAGACCGCATCCACGGCAATACCCTCGCTTTGCCAGTGTTTTGCAACGGGCAAAATATCGTCGGTGAGGTCGCGGAAAGTGTATCCCGTAAAGCCGCCTGTGTGTGTGGACAGCACAGCGGTCGGTATGGCGGCAACCTCAATGCCGGTTGCGGATATAAGCGGTAATGCCACGGTGAGAGAACATTTGCCGAAACAGGAAATGTCGTGTATCGCGGCAATGCGTTTTTGCATCATTTCTTTTTAACCCCTTTTTTAGGACATATGTCATTTAAGACGCAGTTTTCACATCTTGCATTTCGGGCGGAGCATACATCTCTGCCGAAAAGTACGCTGCGGTGACAAAAATCGTTTGATTTGTCGGGCGGTAAAAGTTTTCGCATAATATCTTCGACTTTTTTGGGGTCGGTTGTAGTTACCAAACTGAGACGGTTGCAAAGGCGTATAAAATGCGTGTCGCAGACCACTGCGGGCATCCCGAAAACATCACCGCAAACAAGATTTGCGGTTTTTCTGCCGACGCCCGGCAG
>CAZGRC010000171.1:0-3062 GCA_964528125.1 uncultured Ruminococcus sp. | reverse complement strand
CATAAATTTTACCATATACACGGCACGGGCAAGGCGGGTTATGCCTCGGTTTCGGAAAAATTGGGTAATAATCTTTCGGATGAAATTACCGTGCGTGAATATATAGATGATATGGATGTTTGTATGGCGGCGGCTGATCTTGTGATATGCCGTGCGGGTGCAATAACGCTCAGCGAGTTGCAGGCGTGCGCAAAGCCGTCGGTCCTTATCCCGTCACCCTATGTTGCAGAGAACCATCAGTATCACAATGCAATGACACTGAAACGTTGCGGCGCGGCGGAAGTTATTGAAGAAAAAGAACTCACCGGTGAAAAACTTATCGAAACGGTAGGTAATCTTATCGAAAACAAACCGAAACTCGCCGCAATGTCAGAATCAGCACAAAAAAGTGCGATTATCGATGCTAACGAACGTATTTACGAGGTAATAATGCAACTTTATACCGCTCATAAATAATAGTATTGGCAAAATACCGCCTGCGGCATAGTATGAAATGTGATTACATTTTCTGTGTTTATGGGGGTTTTGATATGCCGAAACTTTATGTTAACGGCGGGTGCAGACTGACCGGGGAAACATATATTCAGGGAGCCAAAAACAGTGTGCTGCCTGTGCTGGCGGCAACGCTTCTGTGCAGAGGACAGTGCGTTGTACATAACTGTGCCGAACTTTCCGACGTGTCGGTTTCGGTGCGGATTCTGGAACATCTCGGTTGCAAATGCAAAAGGGAAAATAACACCGTAACGGTGGATGTTCCCGACCACGGCGAATGTGATATTCCCGACAATCTTATGCGGGAAATGCGTTCTTCCATCGTTTTTCTGGGTGCCATACTTGCCAGAAGAGGAAAGGCGGTGCTCAGCAGTCCCGGCGGTTGTGAACTCGGTCCCAGACCCATTGACCTGCATATATCGTCGCTCGAAAAACTCGGCGCGGTGATTGATGAGGACGGCGGTTATCTTTATTGCAGTGCACCCGACGGACTGCACGGAAGTGAAATCAGTCTTTCGTTTCCGAGTGTCGGTGCAACGGAAAATATAATACTTGCGGCGGCACTGGCAAACGGTAAGACCGTTATACATAACGCGGCACGCGAGCCCGAAATAAGCGATCTTGCCGATTTTCTCAATTCGGCGGGTGCCAGAATTTACGGTTGCGGTTCGGATACGGTTGAAATTTACGGCGTAAAGAAATTAGGCAGTGCCGAGCACAGCATAATCCCCGACAGGATTGTCGCGGCAACGTTTATGTCGGCGGCGGCAATAACCGGTGGGTGCATAACACTTAACAATGTAATGCCGTCACATTTGGTTTCGGTTATTTCGGTATTTCGAGATGCGGGCTGTGAAGTCTCGGTACAGGGCAGAAGTATGAAAATCGAAGCACCGCGCAAACTTTCGCGTGTTTCGACCGTCCGAACGCTTGTGCATCCCGGATTTCCGACAGATGCGGGTCCCGTTATTGTGGCAATGCTCACTTTGGCACAGGGTACTACCGTTTTTGCGGAAAATATATTTCAAAGCAGATTTAGGTATATTGATGAACTGAAGCGTTTCGGTGCGCATATTAAAACCGAGGGCAATGTTGCCGTGGTTGAGGGTGTAAAGTCACTTTCCGCCACTGCGTGTGAATGTACCGATCTTCGCGGTGGCGCGGCATTGGTTGTTGCGGCTCTTGCCGCCGACGGAACCTCGGTTATCGATAAAATATACCACATAAAACGCGGATACGAGAGTATCGATAAAAGACTGTCGGAGATAGGCGCCGATATATATGAGGAAGATTAAAGGAGGAAGAACGTTGAAAAACTCACATCATGAAACAGAACAGCCTAAAAAACGTAAAAAACGGCGTAACAGGGGAGTTAAAGCGGTAATAACGGTTTTTCTCGTACTTGCCGTTGCCACCGGTGCGGTTTTCGGATTTTTTCGCATTTTTCCTGTGAGAAACATCTCCGCAACAGGCAGTGATATATATACCGCAAAGCAGATAATAAAGGCAAGCGGTATTACCGAAAAAGACAATATTTTTCTCGTTTCAAAAGAGAGTGTCGAAGAAAAAATCAGACGTAAATTGCCGTATGCCGATACAGTGACGGTTAAAAGAAAATTACCCGACGGCATAGCACTTAAGGTGGTTGATGCCGCGGAATATGCGGCGTTTAAAATCAACGGAAAATATTTTGCCGTAAGCGAGCGCGGCTATGTTCTTAATGAATACGATGCCGCGCCTGACGGCACAATGGAAATAATCTGTCCGAAAGATTCCGTTTCTTGCGAAATCGGCACATTGACCGAGTTTCGTAAAGAAAGTGCAAAGGCAAACTGCAAGAAACTTATAACCTTGCTTAAAGACAACGGTATTTCGGTGAACCGAGTCGATGTTTCAAACCCCGTCAGCCTTACAGCAAAAATCGAGGGGAGATTCAATGTCCTTTTCGGCACAAGTGCCGATCTTGATAAAAAGGTTGCTCATCTTGTCGGAATGTGCAACAGTATTGAAAAAGAAAAAAGCGGAAAAATCAATCTCAGTATGTGGACAAGCGATAAAACAGAGGGAAGTTTTGTTGAGGGGGAGATTGACTGAAATCGCCTGAAATGTGATTTTTTTGCGGGTTTTCGGCTGCTGAAAAAAATATATTACAAAATTGTAATAAAAGTGTTGAAATTTCGCAAAGTATGTGTTATTATAAAAACTGTAATGTGCTAAGCAAATATAAAGATACATAAATACGGAGGAATTGAAAATGCCATTTGAAGTTGCAGAAGAAATGGAAAATGTAGTACAGATTAAAGTTGTAGGTGTCGGCGGCGGCGGCGGTAACGCCATCAATCGCATGGTTGCCGCAGGTGTTCGCGGTGTTGAATTTATCGCTATCAATACCGATAAAGCGGCACTCTTCCTTTCAAAAGCCGACCAGAAAATACAGATCGGTGAAAAATCAGCTAACGGTATGGGTGCCGGCGGTAATCCAGATAACGGTCGTGTTGCCGCAGAAGAATCCCGTGATGAAATAACAGCCGCTATCAGAAGCGCAGATATGATTTTCATAACCGCAGGTA
>CAZGRC010000170.1:0-3099 GCA_964528125.1 uncultured Ruminococcus sp. | reverse complement strand
GTCCCATGTGTACGGGAGCTATTATCAACTCCCGCTTATCTACCGTTATTTTCGGGGCATATGATCTGCGGGCGGGATGTATGGACAGCGTTATAAATCTGTGCGATTATCCTTTTGAAAGCCGACCGGAAATTTATGGCGGTATTATGGAGGATGAATGTGCCGAACTTTTGACCGCTTTTTTTGAAGGTGTCAGAAATGAAAGAAAAAATTGAGAAAATTTTTGCCGACTGCGACATACCGCAGGTCGGCTTTTGTGATTTTGAAGCCATAAGCGCGCATTTGCTTTCCTGCCGTGCAATGTTGCGACTGCCGCAAAATGCCAAAACCGCCATTATGTGTGTATTCCCTTATAAAGTCAATGATGCCCCGCCGGAAAATATAAGCCGATATGCCGCCGTTCCGGACTATCACGCCGTGTGCGGGAAAAAGCTTGAGAAAGTTGCGGAAAAACTTTCACTTGAATTTGCGGGTTTTAAATTTGAACCGTTCATAGATAATTCCCCTATACCCGAAGTTTCCACCGCCGCGTTTGCGGGGCTGGGGGTAAAGGGGAAAAACGGTCTTCTTATAACCAAAAAATGGGGCAGTTTTGTCTTTATAGGTGAAATTGTTACCGACCTTGAAATTGCCTGTACAGATAAATCCGCAGAATGCGAAAATTGCGGCAGATGTATTGACGCTTGCCCGAAACGCGAAATATGTCTTTCGAATTTAAGCCAGAAAAAAGGCGAATTGAGCGCCGAACAATCGGAGATTTTGCGACGCAATAACATTGTGTGGGGTTGCGATATATGTGCCGAGATTTGCCCGAAAAACAAAAATGCGCAAAAAACCGAAATTCCCGAATTTATTGAGGGATACCGTGATCGATACACGCCGGGAGAGGATATACAGGGTCGTGCCTATGCGTGGCGTGGTGAAAAAACCGTTCGACGAAATGCGGAGAATCTTGAAAAAAGTAAAAAATCCGGTTGATGATTTGTCGGTTGATTTCAACGCAAACGAGAGATTATATCTTCTTTTTTTAAACTTCCCGTACAGAGCAGATATAAAAAATATATCGGTAAACATATTGCACAAAGAACTGTTATATGTACCGTATTCGGCAGAGAGAGCATTCGAAGAACAACATCGGTGAGCAGGGTTACGGAGGCGGCACCGAAAATCGGTAAAAATATAACCTTTGCAATATCGGGACGCGCTCCGCTTACTTTCAGAAGTCTGCCGACATTTAAAAGGCAGGTCAAAAGATTTGAAAAATACATTATTCCGATAAATCCGTATATCCCGAAACGCGGCAAAATGATTATGACCAAACCGATTCTAAGCACGGAATCGGTTATACTTGTGCGAAATGAACTTTTTTGTTGGTTAAGCCCCTTTAAAATTCCGTCGCAAATTCCGTCGAGATACATAAACGGGACTATCGGGGAGAGCGCCTTTATAAGAAAACCGACATCTTCGTTTTTATAAATTATTACACCTATTTTTTCGCCGCCGACCGCGAATATTGCCGCAAAAATTACGGAGATAAGTGCGGTTATTCCTATTATGCGCTGTGCGGCTTCACGAACAACACCTCTCTGTCCGCGTGCCGCCGCTTCGGATATTTCGGGAATAAGCAGTGTTGAAAGTGCGGAAAGAAGTGTTGACGGGAAAAACAGTATCGGTAGTGCCATTCCTTTTATCATACCGAATTGCGACAGTGCGTTTTGACCGGACAGCGGATATGCGGAAAGTCCTTTGGGCACAAGCATATTTTCTACCGTACGCAGTATAGAATTAAGACATCTGCCGGAGGATATCGGAACCATAACGGAACATACGGTTCGCACAATTTTAAAGGGCGGGCGGGCGCGACCCGAAAGATTTTTAATGTGCTTACTGTCTGAAAGATATAAAATCCATAAATACAGCGCAGAACAGATTTCGGATACCGTGTCACCGAGAAGTACCGCACCGCAGGTAAAGGCAAGACCGTGTTTGCCGAAGCGGGTTAAGGCGGTTATGACAACGGCAATGCGTACTGACTGTTCAAGCAGTTGTGAAAGCGCCGTCGGGGAAGCTTTGCGTCGCGCAATAAAATAGCCTTTAAAACAGGAGGAAAGCCCCATAAAAGGCAGTGAAAACGAGAGTGTTTTTACTGCCATGACCGCCCGCATATCAGAAACAGCATAGCATGCTATGGGTTCTGCGCCGAAAAACAGCACAGCCGTGCAAGCCAGTGATATGATGAGCGTAATGCAAATACTGCGGTGCAGTATTTTTTTTACACCGTTTGCGCAACCCAAAGCCAGCTCCTCGGCACAAAGTCGTGTAACGGCGGTTGATATGCCTGAGGTAACCAGTGTTGCCGCCAACATATAAACCGAAAAAATCAGCTGATAGAGTCCTATACCCTCACTTCCGACGGCGGCGGCAAGCCAAACCTTGAACACAATTCCGACAAAGCGGAGTATAAGCGACGATACCGTTAATATTGCCGCATTTTTAATAAAAAGCATTTTTTTCAAAGTAACCACCGCTTTCGCAATACGGAATAGTATGTACAAGAAAAATATATGCGGGTTTTCGCATTTAAATGTGTACTTGTAAAGCGATAAAAATTATGGTATTATTTAGATATTAAGAAGAAAGGAGTTTTTGCGTAGCACGTGTCAGCGCAAAAACAAAAATGCGGCGTTTACGCTGCAAGTAAAAAAATTCAGTTTGTCTACAGTCTGAATCACCGTGTCGGTGATGTTTTATTATATTTTTTATCTTGGAAAGATAGGGTGATTAAAATGAATTCTCCTCTTGCGGATAGGGTGAGACCCAAAAGCATTGATGAGGTTGTGGGTCAGCGACATTTGTTGGGCGAAGGGAAAATTCTTCGAAGAATAATCGAATCGGGAAACATACCGAATCTTATTTTTTACGGTCCGTCGGGTGTCGGAAAAACCACCGTTGCCAAAATAATCGCGGCACGGGCGGGTAAAAAACTGTGCTATCTTAACGCCACAACCGCTTCAACTGCGGATATTAAGGAAATTATCGGTTCAATCGGTACTATCGATGCCGCGGGCGGAATACTTTTATATCTTGATGAGATACAGT
>CAZGRC010000169.1:0-3108 GCA_964528125.1 uncultured Ruminococcus sp. | reverse complement strand
GTATCATATACGGCACAAAAAATCCCGCCGCAACACCGAGTGCTATTAAAAAAGTGGAAAGGCGGCATTCTTTTTGCGGCTTGAGTGCCACCGATTTAGCATAAGAAAAATTCATTTTTTTATTTACCTTTTCTTTTTTTAAAATCATATATTGATATTATAGCAAAAAATGTTATAATATTCAATAAGGATGTGAAATAAATGGCAAATCATTTTTATGCGATGCTTTCCCGTATGAAAAATATTCCGCGCTGGGGACTTATGCGAAATACCAGAACGGAAAATTTAAGTGAGCACTCGCTGGAGGTGGCATATATTGCCCATGCTTTGGCTGTGATAAAAAAGCGCAGATTCGGCGGTGATGTTGATCCTTGCGCCGTTGCGACGGCGGCAATGTTCCACGACACGTCGGAAATAATCACAGGCGATATGCCAACCCCTGTCAAATACTGCAATTTCGAAATCAAGAATGCGTACAAGCAGATAGAGGCAACCGCCGAAAACCGTTTGCTTGCATTGCTTCCGGAGGATATGCGCGGCGATTATGAACCGCTTTATCATCCCGATTTGCAGACCAAGGCGCTTGTAAAAGCGGCGGACAAACTCTCGGCACTTATAAAGTGTACGGAGGAACTTAATATGGGCAACCGCGAATTTTCGGCGGCGCACGCCTCTACACTCAAGGCAATACACGAACTCAACTGTCCCGAAGCCGAAATTTTTCTTGATGAATTTATGGAAAGTTTTTCGCTTACGCTTGACGAACAGCAGTAGGAGGTTTAATAATGATTGAACAAAAAGCATTGGCATATGTAAATATGTACGGTATTTTAGGTGCACTTGAAAATCTGTGCGAAATTGACACTGTTGCAAAAGAAGCACTTGAAAAAATGAAAAAGCCGACAGCAATCTGTTTTAAGGTAAAAGGCGGTCCGTGCTGTACATACCGTTTTGACAAAAACGGCTGTAACATGACCGAGGGAGAAGCGGGCAGCAACTGTAAAATGAATTTTTCCTCTCCTGAAAAATTTAATGATTTTATAAACAGTGCCAAACCCGGCGTGCCGACAAAGGGGATAATACGCACCTTTTCTTTTTTGCTCGGAACCTTTACCGCGCTCACTGACCGACTGAACGAAATTCTTCGACCGAGCGAGGAAGCAATGCGCGAACGTTCTTTTTTTGAAGAAAACACAATACTTACAATGTATGTTGTGGCAGGTGCAGTTGCGGCGCTCGCAAATCATGACAGCATTTCAAAAGTTTCCGCAGCGCATACGCCAGACGGCGATGTTATGCTCGGAATTAAAGATACGGCATATGTGACGGTGCAAATACGGAATAACCGTTTCACGCTTGTTAAAGCACCGTGCGAAAAGCCGCGTGCCCTTATGGAATTCAGCAATATTGATCTTGCAAACGGTCTTTTTGCCGGCACCGTTTCCACAATGAACGAACTGTGCAAGGGCAACATACGCATTTCGGGTATGGCTTCTATGGTGGATAACATTAACCGTATTCTTGATCGCGTATCGGTATATCTTTCCTAAATATAATGTATAGGTTTAATTTCCGTTTGCCGCTGTCGGAGATTTATAAAACCGTTATTTTAAAACTTAGCGGCAGAATGGAGAATATTATGAGTAAATATCCGCAATATGACCACACAAAAAGTCGCGAGTGGTTTGAACGCGCGCTTAAAGTAATACCGTCAGGTGTCTATGGACATTTGGGACCCACAGAGGGTCTTTTTCTGCCGATAGAGAATTGGCCGCTTATAAGTTCAAGGGCAGAGGGTGCGTATTTTTGGGATATGGACGGCAACCGTTATCTGGACCTTATGTGCGCCTACGGACCGAATGTGCTTGGATATAATGACCCGGATGTTGATGCAGCAGTTTTAAAACAGCTGAAAGAAGGCAACTGCGTAACCGCGCCGTCATATAAAATGGTTGAATGTGCCGAACTTTTGACCGACACCGTAGCCTCTGCCGACTGGGCTTTCTTTATGAAGAACGGTACCGATGCCACCACGTTTTCGGTTATGTGCGCCCGCGCCGCAACAGGCAAAAAGAAAATCTTTTTCTTTAAGGGCTATTACCACGGCAATGACCCGTGGGCAATGCGTGCCGATTATCCCGGCATTACAACCGAAGACGTTGCCAACAATGTTATAGTACCGTGGTTTGATATGGAGGCACTTGAAAACGCATATAACGAATGCGGCGGTGATGTTGCCGCGATTATCGCACAGCCGTATGACCATGGCAATTTCTACGACAACCGTGTTGCCGACAGCGAAAAATGGCGCAAGGTTCGTGAATTTTGCGACAAAAAAGGTATGCTTCTCATAATTGACGATGTTCGCACGGGATTCAGGCTTGACCTTGCCGGCAGTGACCATTATTACGGTTTTAAAGCCGATATAATCTGTTTCTGTAAAGCGCTTGCAAACGGTTACAATATGTCTGCCGCCTGCGGCGGAGAGCATCTGCGCACAGCAGCTTCGTCTCTTTCGTTTACAGGCTCATATTGGATGAGCGCCGAACCGTTTGCCGCCTGTATTGCCTGCATAGAAAAGATGAAACGCCTTGACACCCCCACATTGTTCCGCGAAAAGGGAACCAAATTGTGTGAGGGGCTTAAAAAGGTTGCCGAATCACACGGATACAATCTTGTGACCTCGGGTGAACCGGCACTGTTTTATCTGCGCCTTGCCGATGACGACAGTTTGATGTTGCACCAAAAATGGATTGCGGAATGTGTTTCACGCGGACTTTTCCTTGCGTCCCACCACAACCATTTTATGAATGCCGCTATGGGCGATGAGGAGATTGCACTGGCACTTGATATTGCCGATGATGCCTTCGGTGCGATTAAAGAATAATTCGTCTGCCAAAAAAATCTTGATATGTAGGGCGATTTGTGATAAACTTATTCGGTAAATATATTTATGGGAGTAGAGATAATGACCCTTAAGGAAGAAATAAACCGCCGACGGACCTTTGCGATAATTTCGCATCCCGACGCCGGCAAAACAACACTTACCGAAAAACTTCTTTTGTACGGCGGTGCCATACAGACGGCAGGTTCCGTAAAAGGCAAGGC
>CAZGRC010000168.1:0-3124 GCA_964528125.1 uncultured Ruminococcus sp. | reverse complement strand
GAAATCAGTTTACCGTATTTTTCGGTTTCGTAAATGTTCTTTAAAACTTCATACTTGCGTACCACGATGCATCGGCTGTTATGAAGAAACCGTCATATTCATACACAACCTCAAGATAATCCTGTTCGGGGCGTTTTGCCCTGTATGTCGAGGTTTTAACGGGTTTACCGAACGCATAATGCAGAAAATCGCAATCGTGTATGTGCAGGTCAAACGGGACAAGACCGCTTAATTTTTCATCCAACATCCAGTTGTTCCAACTTGTTTCGGGACGAACGCCCAAACGTGACATTGAACCCGAAATCAGTTTACCGTATTTTTCGGTTTCGTAAATGTTCTTTAAAACTTCATACTCATACCAGAAACGCAAAACCTGTGCCGCCATAACTTTAACATTATTTTCCTCTGCGGCACTGTAGAGTGCGGTAATTTCCGCAGGTTCAAGCGAAAGCGGCTTTTCACAAAGGACATTTATCCCCTTTTTTATTGCCTTGAGTGCAACTTCGTAATGCAAAAAGGTGGGCAAACAGATATCGAGTATATCAAACTCTTCCTTTTCAAGCATTTCGTCAATATTTTCATAGTGGCGTTTTTCGGGATATTTTTCCATTCTTTCGGGGCGAATATCGCAAACGGCAACAAGTTCGGCATCCTCCATTGAATCCCACGCGGGAATATGAACACCGCTTATACCGCCGACACCTACAAGTCCTATTTTCAACATAATCTTATTTCCTTTCGTTTTTTAATCGTTATAAATTTTATCGATTATATTCTGCAAATAATTCTTTGCATAGATAATATCTTCAATTTGCTGATCGCCTGTTATTTCGCGCTCGATTGTGACATAAGAATTATATCCGTAGCCTTTAAGCTTAACAAAAAGCTCTTCAAAATCAACCTTGCCGTCACCAAGGCGGGTCTCATCGCCGAGATTTTTACCGGTCGTGGGATAAACACCGTCTTTGGCGTGAAGATTGCGGACATATTTGCCGAAAACATCAAGCGCATCAACAGGATTTGCCTTGCCGTACATAATGAGATTTGCGGTGTCAAGATTTACACCGAGATTGTCATAATCAACTTCTTCAAAGCAACGAAGCATTGTTACGGGAGTTTCCTGACCCGTTTCAAAAAGCAGATACTGTCCGTTGGCTTTAACGTGTGCCGCAACTTTTTTTACTGCTTCGCAAAGTTCGGCAAACACCGGACTGTTGGGGTCTTCGGGAATAAATCCCATATGTGTAACAACATTTTCAACACCTAAAATCTTTGCAAAATCAGCACCGTTGCAGAGATTTGCAATTCTTGTCTCACGATACTGTTCCGGCACAAGACCGAGGGTTAAGGGACCCTCATAAAAGTTCCAAACGGCAGGTCCGTCCCAACCGCACCAAAATGCCGAGATTTCCACACCGTATTCTTCGAAAATCGCTTTAAGTGTATTTGCGTTTTCAGCATTCAACAGCGACATATTCCAACCCACAAGTTGACAGTTGTCGAAACCGTTGTCTTTAAGCGTTTTAAGCTGTTCCGGCATACTCTCAACCGATGTGAAGTTTATAACAACACCGATTTTCATAAAAATTCTCCTTGTAAATTATTTTACTTTATGGTAACATATAAGCACGGAGAAAATTTGAACGATTTTGACTTTGATTAGTATTTTTTTGACTTTTAGGTGACGGTATGCTTCTTAATTACAAGAAAAAAGAACTTACACCGATAATATACGGTGAAAGTTCCATAAAACATCACAGATTTTCATTCGGTCCGAATTCGCAGTGCACTGCACCGCACTGGCACGAACGCATTGAACTGCTTTATGTTCGCAAGGGAACGATGAATATTACGGTGGGACAAAGGCTTTGTACCGTGAATAGCGGCGGAGTTGCCGTCGCCGCACCCTGCGAACTGCACGGTGCCACATCGGGCATTGACGGTGTTTTGTATGATGTCTTTATGTTCGATGTTTCCGACCTGAAAAATTCCACATTTGCTTCCGATGAATATATAAATCCCGTTATTTCGGGAAACATCGGTTTTATAAACCCACTTTACGACCCGCAACTGTGTGACATACTCGACACTATGCTGAATCTTTTGGAGAAAAAAAAGTCGGGTGAACGCGCACTTTTGATACTCGGAAAAATGTATGAAATTCTCGGGATTATTTATAAATATTCAATTCTTCAAAGTGCCGTTGTCACCGATAAGCGACTTGATAATGTGCTTGAATATATAAACCGAAATTTCAAGAGTTCACTCTCGACAGGCGATCTTTGCAAGAAATTCGGTTATGACGAGGCATATTTTTGTCGCCGATTTAAAGCCGTAACGGGACTTTCGGTTATAAAGTACATACACGCACTGAAACTCGAAAAAGCGTGTGAATACATCAAAATCGGTTCACCTATAGGCGAAGCGGCAAAGGAATGCGGCTTTGGCGATGCGGGATATTTTTCACGATGCTTTAAATTATATTTCGGTATGTCACCGACCGAATACCGTGAAAAGAATAAATAAACATTTTCACCGACAAAAGCGAATTTCAAATCTTTCCGCTCACAAGTCAACATACAAAAAGCAAGCAATTGCTTTTTGTACTTAACATAATGCAACTGCTTGCTCAAATAATCACGGTTTAATTCATTTTTTCTTGCTTAGAGAGCGTGTACACATTATTCTTCGGGCATTTCCCAGTTATGCCAAATTTCCTGTACATCGTCGTTTTCTTCAAGCATATCGATAAGTTTTTCCATTTTTACAACCATATCGGGATCGGTGATTTCGGTTGTTGTTTGGGGAACATACTGCACTTCTGCCGAAAGGAATTCATAACCCTTTTCTTCAAGCGCATCACGAACCGAGCCGAGTGTGTTCGGGTCGGTGGAAATTTCAAAGATATCACCGTCAAAGTTAAAGTCATCCGCGCCCGCTTCAAGCGCTGCTTCCATAACCTCATCTTCATCGTGACCTTCGGCTTCGATTTCGATTATACCCTTGCGGTCAAACATAAACATAACCGAACCCGACTGACCGAGATTGCCGCCGCATTTATCAAAATAGTGGCGCATTTCGCCCGCTGTGCGGTTGCGGTTATCGGTAAGGGTTTCAACCACAA
>CAZGRC010000167.1:0-3182 GCA_964528125.1 uncultured Ruminococcus sp. | reverse complement strand
ATGTTATCGTTATTATGCTGAATGTCATTGCCGAGCACCGTTATATTACCGCCCAGCATAACAATACGCTCATTTGCATTTGAAATTTCGGTACGTTCGTTTTCGATTTCGCCCGTAAGTCTGGCAAATTCGGCGGTGTTTTTTTCCGATTCGGAATCAAAATCCGAAAGGGCATTTTCAATTTCACGGTATTTAAGTTCCGCTGCGGCAATCTTGCTTTCCTGTGCACGAAGCGCGTCCTTTGAATTGTCAAGCGTATAGAGCCACAGCCCTATTTCAAGTTCCTTTTTGCTTTGTGCAAGTTCCAAAAACTTTTCCGCCTTGCGGCTTTGTTCCGCCAAAGGTCCGACACGCGCTTCAAGTTCGTCCATTATATCTTTAAGACGAAGCAGATTATCCTCTGCCGCGGCAAGTTTTCTTTCGGCCTCGGTTTTGCGGTAACGGTATTTTGAAATACCCGATGCTTCTTCAAAAATATCGCGGCGCTCGTCGGATTTGGTGCTGATGATATTGTCAATCTTACCCTGACCTATCATAGAATAACCGTCACGTCCGAGTCCCGTATCCATAAACAATTCGTGAACATCTTTAAGTCGCACCGCAATGTTGTTTATAAGATATTCACTTTCGTGCGAACGGTAATAGCGGCGTGTCACCGAAACAAAATCGTTGTCAAAATTAAGGGTGCGGTCGGCATTATCAATGTTAAGCGTTACCTCGCAAAATCCGTGCGGGCGGCGATTATCGGTGCCTCCGAAGATGACATCTTCCATCGACTGACCGCGCAGACTTTTGGTGGACTGCTCACCGAGCACCCATCTGACAGCATCGGAAATATTGCTTTTTCCGCTTCCGTTCGGACCGACAACCGCAGTTATACCACGACCGAATTTAAGTACGGTTTTGTCCGCAAACGATTTGAAACCCTGTATTTGAATCGAACTGAGTAACACGGTTAATCCACACCCCTTTCCGCCCTTACATCATAAAGGCCGAGCTTATCATCGGTTTTAACCTTACAATTATAACCGTTTTCTTCAAGTTTTTTAAGATTTGCGCGTTTTTGACCCGTCATTTTAGAAACGGACGATTTATTTACAAAAAGGGTATAATTCCCTTTTTCTTCAAGTTTTTCCATTGCCCTTTCAAGATAAATCTTTGATTGGCAAAGTTCGCTGAATGCGGGATGCCACGGCCCCGCTATGTAGGCTTCCTTCTCGATTGAATGAAGACCGAGACGTATAACCCTTATACCCGCTTCTTCAAACATAAGAAGCATTCTTGATGCAAGTTCCACCGCTTTTTCGAGGGTTTGCGGTTTATAAATACCATCGGCATAGAGTGCCGCCAAATCGGTGTCTTTCAAAACAATTGTCGGATATATTCTTACGGTATCGGGTTGCATTTCAATTATATCATATGCCGTTTTAAGAGCGATTTCATCACTGTCACAGTAAAGTCCGGTCATCATTTGAAGCCCGAGTTCAAAACCGTATTCTTTAATCAGGGACGAAGCACGCGCCACATCCTCGGCAGTGTGACCGCGGTTGTTCATTGCAAGCACCCTGTTATCAAGACTTTGCGCGCCGAGTTCGATTGCCGTAACATGATATTCTTTAAGCAGGTCAAGAACTTCGCAATCAATGGCATCCGGGCGCGTGGATATTCTTATCCCACAAACGGTACCGTTTTCAACATAAGCCGAAGCGGTTTTTAAAAGTTCGGTCATATAATTGCGGTTTATTGCCGTAAAACTGCCGCCGAAAAAGGCGATTTCAGTGGTTTTTGAATCGTATTTCGCGGATGCCGCCGCCGTTTCGACCGCCACGGAAACATCGACAGCGCGCGGTGCGAAAACCTTGCCTGTGATGTGACGTTGGTTACAAAAGCTGCACATATTCGGGCAACCTATATGCGGCACAAAAACCGAAATATTTGAATGAACTGCGCTCATATTTGCTCGCCCATAAGGTCAAGCGCCTGTTTTGCCGCCATTTGTTCCGCCTGCTTTTTGCTTTTTCCCGTTCCCGTACCTATCACGTTGGAATTGAGATGAACCTCAACCGTAAACCGCTTGTCATGGTCGGGGCCCTCTTCCCCTATAAGTTCGTACGAAACCGATTCTTCGGGATTTCTCTGGATTATTTCCTGAAGCAAGGTTTTGTAATCCTTGAAAGTGTCTTCAATAATATGGTCGGACAGTTCGCGAAGCACAAAACGCATAACATGGCGTTTTGCGACCTCCATCCCGCCGTCAAGAAAAAGCGCCGCAAGCACCGCTTCAAATGCATCGGCAAGAATAGAATCCCGCTCTCTGCCGCCGCCCTTATCTTCCCCTTTTCCAAGAAGAAGATATTTCCCGAGTTCAAGTTCGCGCGAAAAAGCGCACAGTGCCTTTTCGCAAACAAGTGATGCGCGAAGACGTGTCAGTTCGCCCTCGGGCATATCAGGAAATGTTGAATAAATATGTTCCGACACAATAATCGATAGCACCGAATCACCCAAGAATTCGAGCCTTTCGTTAGAATTCACTCCACCGCGCACCTCGTTTGCATATGACGAATGTGTAAGCGCGTTTTTAAGCAATTTTATATCTTTGAATTTATAACCGAGTTTTTTTTCAAGAGATTCCATTTCACTCTTCTTCTCCGCAATTAAAGATTTTCGGATATTGTTTCGATAACATTACCCTCTGTAAACAATATCGCTTGTTTCACGGCATTTTTAATAGCCTTCGCATTTGAACTTCCGTGCGCCTTTATCACGGGTTTTCTAACCCCCAACAGCGGCACACCGCCCATTTCGTTGCTGTCCATCATACCTTTAAGAGAATAAAGGTCTTTTTTGATAATAAGCGCCGCGATTTTATTTGGCAAACTCTTGTAAAGCACATTTTTAATCATTTTAAAAAGCGTAATGGCCGTGCCCTCAATGATTTTAAGTGCCACATTGCCGGTAAATCCGTCGGCAATCACGGCATCGCAAACGCCGCTCGGCACATCGCGTGCTTCGACATTTCCGATAAAGTTTATCGGTGCTTCACTCATAAGTTTAAAAGCCTGCTGACGAAGTTCGTCGCCCTTAGTATCTTCAACACCGATATTAAGCAGACCGATTCTCGGATTTTCGATTTTCTCAACCTTTTCAAGGTATGTCTTGGCCATAAGCGCAAATTGGCACAG
>CAZGRC010000166.1:0-3206 GCA_964528125.1 uncultured Ruminococcus sp. | reverse complement strand
TCAATATTCTTTCCGACAATTTGATCTTCAAAACCGGGGATAAAGTGGCCCGAACCGAGTTCAAGCGACTGACCCTCCGCTTTACCGCCGTCAAACGCTTTACCGTCGGCAAAACCTTCATAATCGATAACAACGGTGTCGCCGTTTTCTGCGGCACGGTCTTCAACCGATATCACACGGGCATTGCGTTCGAGCATTGAGTTGATTTCCGCATTAACCTCGGCGGCATCAACCTTAACAGCGGCTTTTTCCGCTTTAAGTCCTTTGTATTCACCGATTTCGATTTCGGGATAGGTTGTAACGCTTACCTTGAAATCAACACCGTCTTCTTTGGAAATGGAAACCAGTTCAAAATCCATCTTATCGTCGATAACATTGAGTTCTGATTCTTTGATTGCCTCTTCAACGGCATCGCTGTAAAGAAGATTGAGGGCATCTTCGAAGAAAACTTCGGTGCCATAGTAGGTTTCAATGATGTGCAGAGGTGCTTTACCTCTTCTGAAACCGGGGACATTGATTTTTTTGCTGTTCTTGCGGTAGGCTTCCTTGATAGCCTCGCGGAATTTTTCACCGTCAATAACGATTTCAAGTTGCCAACGGTTAACATCTACCTTGTTTTTTTCTTTGAAACTCATTTTTAAACCTCCAGATAGTAATTCTCAAATTACAAATCATTATACCATAATTGTCAAAATTTTTCTACAACTTTTTGAATTAAAAAATATTTTATGCGAAATTATATATAATGCCCCACAAAAATCGGTGTAAACTCGACACAATCACAGGAAATCAGATGAAATTTTACACCGTCATACTCTTTTACGGTGTTCAATATACCCGAACCGTGTATGTGTCCGTAATAAACATCATTCACACCGAACTCTTTAATCACCGAAAAAATTTCTTCACAAACGAATTCGCCGTATACCGGCGGATAGTGCAAAAACAGTATCGGCGTCTGCCCGTTTTGCGTCCCGAGGGTGAGCGAAGCGGCAATTCTTCCGCATTCACGTTTTATCACCTTTTCATCCTTCTCTCCGCTGCCGTCATAAAGCCAGCCGCGACTTCCGCAGATGGAAAAATCGCCGGCAGGAAAGAAATTATTATGAAGTACATCGATTGATTCTATACCGTTTTGTTCAAAAAACTCACGCAGTTTTTTGACGGTTTGCCACCACAGGTCGTGATTGCCTTTGAGCAGTATTTTTCTGCCCGGCAAAGATTCTATGAATTTAAAATCCGGTACGGCATCGGAAATTTTAAGTGCCCAAGACGTGTCACCACCCAGAACAACGGTATCATTTTCTTTTACAACGCGACGCCATGCTTTTTCAAGCCGCTCGGTATGATTTTCCCATCCTTTAAAAACGCTCATAGGTTTATCCGAACCAAAGGACAAATGCAAATCGGAAATTGCAAAAAGTGACACGGTGACACCTCCCGAAACACATAAATTTAAAAACTTTGCAAATAATATTACAGGTCGCAACAAGACCGGAAAGGAAGTAATTATAATGTCAGAATGTAAAACCGAAGCGTGCATAAAATGCAGTGTTAAAAACTGTGTTCACCACACAGCGGGCGATTCCTGCAATGCAGGCAGAATTCAAATAGGCAACTGCACCGCAAGCACCTGCTGCGAAACCTGCTGTGACACATTTAAAGCAAAACAGTAATTCGATTCAAAAAAGGCTGTCGTTAAGCGACGGCCTTTTGCTTTTTGTTAAAGTTTTACACCCAGCGCCGAATATACCTGTTCAAGCATATCTTTACTGTCGCAGATACAGTTAAAACGAACCTTTGCGTTTTCAAGTGCGGCAATCGGATTCGGAACAGCGGTTTCGGTAGCCTTTTCAAGCAGACGCACATACTCAAATTCCGAATCTGCGGTTTTATCCGACACGGCGGAAAGAACGCTTTTGGCAAATTTGTAAGGCGATGCCGTGGAAGCAATAAGCATTGGTGCATTATCACCTGTTTCTGCGCGGTAGTGTTCCGCAACATTTAAAGCCACCGCTGTATGAGTGTCGCAAAGATAACCGTATTTTTCATAGGTTTTCTTAATTGTATCAAGCGTTGCGTCATCATCACAGCAACCGCCGTAGAAAGCACCGTCAAAAGCTTTTTTAACCTTGTCCGAAACGGTGAATTTGCCGTTTTCGGAAAGACTGTTTTCAAGTTCGGCTACACACCTGTCGTCGCAACCGCAAAATTCAAAGAGCATTCTTTCCAGATTGCTTGAAATCAAAATATCCATAGACGGTGATATTGTCGTGTGGAAAGCGCGGTTACGGTCATAGGTTCCCGTGCGGATAAAATCGGTCAAAACATTGTTGGCATTCGATGCACAGATAAGTTTGTTTATCGGGACACCCATACATTTTGCATAGTATGCCGCCAGTATGTTGCCGAAGTTGCCCGTCGGTACAACAACGTTAAATCCGCCCGAAAGGTTGTCACCGCGATTTACCATATCGCAGTATGCCGAAATGTAATAGATTATCTGTGGGACAAGACGACCCCAGTTAATGGAATTTGCCGAAGAAAACTGCATATTGTTGCGGCGAAGTGTTTCCTTAACGGCGCTGTCGGTGAAAATCTTTTTAACACCGGTCTGCGCATCGTCAAAATTTCCCCGAATCGCACAAACGTGAACATTCTCACCCATTTGGGAATCCATCTGCAACTTTTGCATGGGACTTACGCCATCACTCGGATAAAAAACAAGGATTTCGGTGTTTTCAACATCCCTAAAGCCCTCAAGCGCCGCCTTGCCGGTATCACCCGATGTTGCAACAAGAATAACCGTTTTAAGTCCGTTTGAAACCTTTTTGGCAGATGTTATAAGCAGATACGGCAAAAGCTGAAGTGCCAAATCCTTAAAAGCACAGGTGGGACCGTGCCAAAGTTCAAGGATATCCGTACCCTTTTCAAGATTCTTCACCGGTGCGGGTGCCCCGTTATCGAAACTTCCGGTATACGCACCTTTTACGCAATAATCGATTTCATCATCGGTGAAATCGGTAAGGAAAAATTTAAGAATATACTTTGCCCTGCCGATATAATCGAGTTTTTTAAGATTTTCAAAATCAGCATTTTCCAGTTTCGGAACAGTTTCGGGAACATAAAGTCCGCCCTCGGGCGAAATTCCCGTTGCGATTGCCGCAGCAGCTGAAACCTTTTTTGATTTATCCCTTGTACTTATG
>CAZGRC010000165.1:0-3221 GCA_964528125.1 uncultured Ruminococcus sp. | reverse complement strand
GCATACATATATTATGTGGCACTCATCTTCATTACTATACTGTGAGGAAGAATTTTTGAAATTATGCGATAAAATTTGTAAAATGCACGGTCGGTGTAAACCGCACGGCCTTTTGATGAAGCTTTGAGCGAACGGTATGCGGCACCTTTTGGGTCAATACGGGGCAGGGTATCAAAAGTATGACTTGTGCCTTTTTCAATGTTGGCAATGCCCAAAAACTCGGTATCCATAGGTCCCAAACAAACCGCAAGTGTGTTTATGTTACGTTCCTTGAGTTCGGCGCGCATACAGCGTGAAAGGCTGAGCACAAAAGCTTTGGTTGAACAGTATACCGCCATACGCGAATTGGGCGCAAATGCCGCAATGGAGCACACATTAACAATTTCGCCGTTTTGCGGCATAAATGGCAGTGTGACCGATGACATAAGTGTGAGCGCTTCACAGTTAAGGCGAACCATACCGGTGTTGTCCTCTGTGCGCAGTGCATCGAAATTTCCGAGTTTCCCGTATCCGGCGCAGTTTATCAGCAGTTTAACCTCCGCATTGTTTTCTTTGAGTAGCGCAGTGTATGTATCGGCACAGTCTGCAGCCGTTATATCAAGGGGAACAGGGCGGATTTTTTCACCGAGCTCTTCCCTTAAAGCTTCAAGCCGTTCGGCACGGCGGGCAATAACCCATATTTCGTCAAGTTCTTTTCTTGTGGCGCAAACGGCACGCACATATTCGGCGCCGAGCCCCGAACTGGCACCCGTAATAACAGAAATTTTCATAAACAGTCAACTCCCGTGGTATTTTTAAAAAATATTGTATCGTCTATTATAAATCATTATACCGATGTTCGGTTAAAAATCAAGAAAAAACAGTCTTTTTTTGCCTGTATATCGTTTTTTTCAAAAAAAATGTAAATTTTTTCAAAAAAGCTTGACTTTATTGCTCATTTGCTATATAATTGTAAATTACTAATAAAGATGGGGGATTCTGCGCCTTTTTTTCAATCAAACCTGTGTTTGGTTCGTCGGAAATGCACAAATTAAACCATCTTAAGGTTTACATGGCGGGATAAAAACACCGCAAATATTTTTGGGAGTGATCGTGAACCTATGGAGTCAATCAAAACCGTCCAAATGGGTAGAAACACTCGTATGACATTCTCCAAAATCAATGAAGTTATCGATATGCCTAACCTCATTGAAATTCAGAAGGACTCATACAACTGGTTTGTAACCGAAGGCCTCAGTGAGGTTTTCAAAGATATGTCTGCCATTACCGACTACAGCGGTAATCTGGTGCTCAGCTTTATCGATTACAGACTTGATGAGCAACCCAAGTACGATGTTACAGAGTGCAAGGCGCGTGATGCCACATATGCGGCACCGCTACGTGTTACCGCCAGACTTCTCAACAAAGAAACGGGCGAGATAAAGGAAAGCGAAGTCTTTATGGGCGATTTCCCGCTCATGACCGATTCTGGTACCTTCGTTATAAATGGTGCAGAACGTGCAATCGTCTCTCAGCTTGTCCGTTCACCGGGTGTTTATTTCGCGGAAAAGGTTGATGAAAAAACGGGTAAATCTCTGTTTTCGTCTACCGTAATTCCGAACCGCGGTGCATGGTTGGAATATGAAACATCGTCAAGCGATATTCTTTATGTAAGAATCGACAAGAACCGCAAACTTCCCATAACAACGTTTGTGCGTTCTCTCGGTCTTGACAGCAATGCGAAAATACGCGAACTTCTCGGTGAAAATGATGAGCGCCTTAACGCTACGCTTGATATGGACGAAACCAAGTCCACCGCCGATGCTCTTGTTGAAGTTTACAGAAAACTTCGCCCGAGCGAAATTGTAACCGTTGAGGGTGCGGAAAGCTATATAAATCAGCTTTTCTTCGATCCTCACCGTTATGACCTTTCGCGTGTCGGTCGCTATAAGTATAATTGCAAGCTTTCGCTTGCAGCACGTATTCGCGGCAGGTTGCTTTCGCGTCCCGTTGCCGACCCGATGACCGGTGAACTTATTGCCGAGGGCGATGCAATTGTCGATAAGGAACTTGCGGCGCTTATTGAAAAGAAGGGCGTTCCCTTTGTATACATCAATGTTCAGGAACCCGACGGCAAAACCGTCGAACTCAAGGTTCTTTCAAACGGTATGGTAAATCTCGGTGATTTCACCGATTTCACAGCCGAAGAACTTGCCGAACTCGACAAACTCGGTCTTAACGAGAAAGTTTCGTTTGAAGCACTCAAAGAAATTCTTAACGAGTGCGCGGGTAAATCCAAGGAAGAATTGCGCGCCGCTCTCTTAGAGGGAGTAGACGTGCTTATTCCCAAGCATATTGTGAAAGACGATATCTTTGCCACCGTAAACTACTTTATGGGTCTTGCTTACGGTGTGGGCACGGTTGACGATATCGACCATCTCGGTAACCGCCGTATCCGCTCGGTCGGTGAACTTTTGCAGAATCAGTTCCGCATCGGTTTTTCGCGTATGGAACGCGTTGTCCGCGAAAAGATGACCCTCCAGTCACAGGATGCCGAAAACATTACTCCTCAATCGCTTATAAACATTCGTCCCGTGGTTGCGGCAATAAAAGAATTTTTCGGTTCATCACCGCTTTCACAGTTTATGGATCAGACAAACCCTCTGTCCGAACTCACGCACAAGCGCCGTCTGTCGGCGTTGGGTCCCGGCGGTCTTTCGCGTGACCGCGCTTCGTTTGAGGTACGTGACGTTCATTATTCCCACTACGGACGTATGTGTCCTATCGAAACACCGGAAGGTCCGAACATCGGTCTTATTTCCTATCTTGCAACCTATGCAAAGATAAACAAATACGGCTTCATCGAAGCACCTTTCCGTCCGATAGACAAAGCAACCGGCAAGGTTCTTGACGAGGTTGTTTATATGACTGCCGACGAAGAGGACGAGTACCGTGTTGCACAGGCTAACGAACCGCTTAATCCCGACGGCACTTTTGCGCGTGATAAGGTTAATGTCCGTTACCGCGATTCTTTCCAAGAGATAGACAAGTCCCGCGCCGACTTTATGGACGTTTCGCCTAAGATGGTTGTGTCGGTTGCAACGGCTATGATTCCGTTCCTTGAGAACGACGATACCAACCGTGCGCTGATGGGCTCCAACATGCAGAAGCAGGCTGTGCCGCTCCTGCGTCCCGAAAACCCGATTGTCGCAACGGGTATGGAATACAAGGCTGCGGTGGAC
>CAZGRC010000164.1:0-3233 GCA_964528125.1 uncultured Ruminococcus sp. | reverse complement strand
GTGGATGTTCATGTCAAAAGGCTTCGTGAAAAACTTGAAAATGTTTCCGACGAATGGTCGCTTAAGACCGTTTGGGGTGTTGGATATAAATTCGAGGTAAAATAATGCTCAAGCAACGGCTTTTTAAAAAATATTTTCTTGCCACGGCGTTTATCGTTTTTTTCAGTCTTACTGTTATGATGTTGATTTCGGTGTTTGTTTTCAGTAAAAACATTGCCGCTTCCAACTACAGTACGCTTGACAAAACCTGTTCATCGGTAAGTAATTTTGCGACCTCCGTTACTCAAAACCCCTCAAGTCACGACGGCGAACGAAATATCTATTATATTATGAAAAATCTTTCGGACTTTTCCGATGCCGATATATATTTCACCGACCTCACGGGAACAATCCGTGTCTGTGCCTGTGAAAAATGGGGCACCGATGCAATTTGCGACCATTCCGGTTCGATATTGCCTTCGGAATTTATCGAGCGGGCAAAATCAGGTGCTTTTCACGAAATTGCCACACTTGATCTTTACAGCACACCGCACTATGTTTCGGCACAGAATGTGACGAACAACGGTAAAATTATCGGCACGGTGGTTGCCGCCGCACCTATGTCGGCAACCGAATCGGTTATAATTAAAACCGTAAGAATTTATCTGTTTTCCGCAATTGTGCCGCTGGTTCTTATGTTCTTTGCACTTTACGGCATAACATACCGTCTTACCAAACCGTTACGACTTATGTCCGAAGCGGCGAGAGCTATGGCAAAGGGAGATTTTTCACGTCGCATTCCCGTCACGAGCGATGACGAAATCGGTGAACTTGCGGTATCGTTTAACCAAATGACAAATTCACTGGCGCAACTTGAAAATATGCGCAAAAGTTTTGTGGCAAACATCTCTCACGAACTTAAAACCCCGATGACCACCATAGGCGGTTTTATTGACGGAATAATTGACGGTACGATTGAACCCGAAAAGGAAAAATATTACCTTGAAATTGTTTCCGACGAAGTAAAACGACTGTCACGTATGGTACAGTCAATGCTAAACGTTTCAAAATTGGAATCGGGCGAATTTGTGCTTAAAACCGAAATTTTCGATTTCAGGGATCTGCTTATAAACGTTGTTATAAGTCAGGAACAGCGTATTGAAGCGCAATCGCTTAATATTACGGGTCTTGACGGAATACCGAATATCACCGTCAATGCCGACCGCGACCTTATTCATCAAGTGGTTTACAATCTTGTTGACAATGCCGTAAAATTTACCGACGGTAGTGGGAATATTGATTTTTCGCTCAAGGTAGATTCAAAAAGGATGATATTCGCCATAAAGAATACCGGAAAAGGCATTCCGCAGGCAGAACTCCCCTATATCTTCGAACGTTTTTACAAGGTGGACAAATCGCGCTCTGCCAATAAAAACAGTACGGGACTCGGTCTTTATATTGTAAAGACCATTGTTAAGATACACGGCGGCACAATTAAGGTTTCAAGCCGCGAAAACGAATATACAGTATTTGAAGTGACACTGCCGCTTGTAAGACAGTAAATGTTTTACAAAAAGCAATGTCACAGAAAGGATTTATTATGTTTGACGAAAATAATGAAAAACGCGACTTTGCAGAGAGGGAAATCGACTATACAGAGCCTGTCTCTGCACCGTCGTCATCTACCGACAGCGACATAACCTCGGACACAGCCGAAAATACCGAAAATCAAAACGGTTTTGAACCGCAGGTGTCTTCGGATTACAATCAGGCGCCCCCTCCCCCATATGCACCTTTTTCACCGCAAAACGGTGATTATTCTGCGCAAAGCGGCTATTCACAGCCAACTCAAAACACCGCGCCGACATATCAAAATGCCCCGTTTGCGCCGCAAACCTCTTGGAACAAGGTTAATTACAGTGCAGTCTCCCCTATTGAAGATTACCGTCCCGCAAGTCGAGGACTGAAAATCTTTGCTCTTGTTATGGCGGCTGTTATTGTTTTGTCCGCAACCTGTGTATCGGGATATTTCCTCGGTCGTTCAAGTGTTTCGACCCACAACAAGAATTCGGTGTCTTTAAACCTCGCCGCCAAGCCAAAAAACACCGATCAAATGACCCCGGCAGAGGTTTATGAACAGGTAAAGAAATCCATTGTCGGTATACGTGTGTACAACAGTCAGGGAAAAATGGCAGATGCATCGGGTGTCATTTATTCAACCGACGGATATATCATCACAAATGACCATATATATTCTGAAGTGGGTGCACCGCAATTTAAGATATATATGTATGACGGCACCGAACGTGAAGCAACATATGTTGCAGGCGACACCGTTAGCGACCTTGCAGTGCTGAAACTTAAAGACAATTCGGATATCGAATCCGCCGTTTTGGGCGATTCTTCCGAACTTTTCTGCGGAGAAAACGTTGTTGCAATCGGTCGTCCGAGCGATGCCACATCCGATTCTTCGATTACATCGGGCATAATTTCCCTGACATCCCGCAGGGTGCAAACCACCTCAAGTTATTCCGCACGTCTTATTCAGACCGACAGCGCCATAAATCCAGGTTCTTCAGGCGGTGCGCTTGTCAATATGTACGGACAGATTGTCGGCATTACCGCCTCTAAACTTGCGGGTGTTCAATATGATGCAGTCGGTTTTGCAATTCCTACAAAAACGGTTAAACGTGTTGTCGAACAGTTGATTTCCGACGGCAAGGTTACCGACCGTGCAAAACTCGGTATAACTTATACCGAACTGAATTCCGTAAGAGCCGAAATTTCAAAACTCGACAATGTAGGTCTTTATGTCGCAACGGTCAGCGAAGACAGCGACCTTTACGGCAAAGTCAACGAAGGCGACATAATCACACACATAAACGGACTTGCCATTTCGGATGACAATCTCGTGCTTGACATTATCGAAGACTGTGTTGCGGGCGACAGCATATCGCTTACGGTTGTAAACTCTCGCGGAAATGTCACGGATTATAATGTTACACTGAAAGCGAACATCGGTGAATCAAGCTATTCCGAAGTATTAAATTCCGATTCATCAAGCAGCGGTTCATCCGAATCTTCCGATAATGAAACCTTTGATTTTCCCTTTGGTGAATAAATCAGACTGAAAATTCAAGCCGTGCTCTGCAATACGCAGAACACAGCTTGAATTTTTATTATTTTAAGGTTTATTAAGAGGTTCAGATGGAAATCATATCTCCAATTTCGCCTGTTCTGCGGCACCTGTAAGC
>CAZGRC010000163.1:0-3273 GCA_964528125.1 uncultured Ruminococcus sp. | reverse complement strand
ACAAACAGCCTCATCAAAAGATGAAACTGTTTGTTTGGCGCGCTGAAGAAGATTCCCGCCGGTGCTCTCGCACCTCTCAGGCACCCGTCGGCGAAAACCGTCCTCCGGACGCTTTTCTTCCGAAAGCCATTTGGCTTTCTCCCTCCTTTTCGAATCTTCTTCAGAAAAAACAAAAAACAAACAGCCTCATCAAAAGATGAAACTGTTTGTTTGGCGCGCTGAAGAAGATTCGAACTCCCGACCTTCTGGTCCGTAGCCAGACGCTCTATCCAGCTGAGCTATCAGCGCATTCACATATCCTTTTTTTGGACTGCCAAAATATAATACCACAAAGTTTTGATAAAATCAATACCTTTTTTAAAAAAATTTGATTTTTTTTAATTTTTCCACTTAAACACCCTGTAATTTACAGTATCACACATAAAAAACCACCACTTTCAGATGATTGTATAGTTTAGACGATACAATCAAACTTCAATACATTTTTGAAATAACGGCACCGCCAGTGGCTTTGTTGCCCTTAGTTCACGGACGCTTACTGTCGCATGACAACGCAGACGGCTGATAAATTTTACGTTTTAGAAAGCATTGTAGTCTGATTGTATCGTCTATGCAATCATCTGAGCAACGGTTACGACAATCGGCATACTTATTAAAGAAAGCAGGGTTGAAATTGAAACCATATTTACCGAAAGTTCGGTGTTCTTTTCAAACTTTGACGAAAACATTGTTGTTATAGCGGCTGTGGGTGCCGAACTTGAAATTGCCGCCGACACAAGCAACTCGCCGCGAATACCGCATAAATACATTATGCCGAGTGCCGCGAACGGCAGGCCAAACAGTCTTATAAAAACGGCTATCAAACAACGCAAATTTCCAATTCCCTTAATAATATCGGATTTCGCAAGATGAAAACCTATGATTATCATGGGAATCGGTGTATTAAGCGCCGAAATATGATCAAGGGTTGTTTTAACAATCGTCGGCACCGGTATTTGGGTTAAAAACACCGCTATTCCGACAACAAGACCGATAATTCCGGGGTTTATTATCAGCTTTTGGGGCGACAAATATTTTTTGTCGCCGCTGATAGTCAGTATACCGTAACTCCAAACAATAAAATTGAAAATTGCAACATAAGATGCGCCGTAAAGCACGCCGTTTTCGGGAAGCAATGCCTGCTGAAGCGGAAGTGACATAAATCCGCAGTTGGTAAATATCATTCCGAAACGCAAAACCCGCCTGTCTGCATCCGGACTTTTTCCGAAAAATAGATTGCTTACGAGAATAAATCCCATATGAACACAAAAAGCGACCAAAAAACTAAGCAATACTGCGCTAAGCGTTTTTTTATCATATTCCCGTATGAAAGATGTAATTATAACGCACGGTGTCACAAAATCAAGCACCAAGTCGGTCATTCCGCGAACAACCGTGTCATTTAAAATTTTGATTTTTGTAAGCAAAACACCGAACAGAACAAGAAGTATAAGAATAACCACCTGTTCCAAAACAGTCAAAAACATACCCATAAGGTCATTTCACGCTTGCCGCAAAACGTTTGAATGCGGCAAGACCGTCTGCATCTGTCTTAAAGACACCCGCGTGTTCCAGAACCTTTGCGAAAACATTACCGATTTCTTCACGGAAAACATCATATGCATTGTCTGCATTGAGTTCTCGGCGCGATTTGATTTCGGTGACCCAGTCTGCGTGTTTTGACAAAACTTCATCGGCGGTTATATCTCTGCCGTCCCGAACGGCTTCACACAATAATGCCAGTTCGTCTTTAAGTCTTGCAGGCAGTACGGCAAGTCCCATAACTTCGATAAGACCGATATTCTCTTTCTTTATGTGGTGAAGCTCGGCATGAGGATGATACACGCCCATTGGATGTTCTGCGGTTGTGATGTTGTTGCGAAGCACCAAATCAAGCTCAAACACATCCTCGTTTTTGCGTGCAATGGGTGTAATGGTGTTGTGCGGCTCACCGTCGGTCTCTGCAAAAATAAACGCCGACTCGTCGGTATATCCGCGCCAGTTTAAAAGTATTTTATCCGCAAGTTCAATTATTCTTTCGGTATCTTTTCCCGAAAGTCTGATTACCGACATCGGCCATTTAACAATACCTGCCGCAACATCGTCAAATCCCTCAAACGAAAGGTTGTGTTCCACCGGTGCTTTTGCCATTGCAAAGGTGTAATGACCGCCCTGAAAATGATCGTGGCTCAGTATTGAACCGCCGACTATCGGCAAATCTGCGTTAGAACCGACAAAATAATGCGGGAACTGCTTGACAAAATCAAAAAGCTTTTTGAATGTGGCACGGTTGATTGCCATTGGGGTATGCTGCGAATTAAAAACTATGCAGTGTTCGTTGTAATAAACATAGGGCGAATACTGGAAACACCACGCGCTGTCATTTACCGTTATCGGAATAACGCGGTGGTTCTGTCTTGCGGGGAAGTTCACCCTGCCGGCATAACCCTCGCATTCTTTGCAAAGCATACATTTGGGATATCCCGATTGCGGTGCATTCTTTGCGGCGGCAATGGCTTTGGGGTCTTTTTCCGGCTTTGAAAGGTTGATTGTTATGTCAAGTGTGCCGTATTCGGTTTCCACAGTCCATTTCATATCTTTGGCTATGCGGTAACGGCGAATGTAGTCGCTGTCGCAACTTAAATTATAATAATAATCGGTTGCCGCTTGCGGTGACTGTCCGTAAAGTGAATAAAATTTATCGGTAACTGCTGACGGGCGCGGCATCATAAGCCCCATAAGTTTTGCATCAAAAAGGTCACGGTAAACAATGCTGTCCTCAATAATACCCTGTGCACAGGCATAATCAAGAATTTCTTTAAGCGTTTCTTCAAGATTTACCTCGGTAAAAACTTCGTCACAGTCATAACCGTCAAGATGCAGTGCATCAAGCAAAAGATTTGTAACATATATTTCATCACGTGCCGAAAAAAGATTTTTCTCCTTGCCGTAACACACCAGTTTTCTTATACTTTTATCTATCATTACGTTTTCGCCTCATAAATTATTCAAATGTAGGTTGTGATTTGGCTTTGCTTGCAATACATACCCATGTGTTTCCTGCGCTGAAAGTGACCGCCGAACCGTTTGCATCGGTAATTTTAATCGAAGACGATGCATTGCCCTTAGACCAGTTTACCGGAGTGTATGTTCCGTTGTTCACATAATAACCCGAACCGCTCGAAAGGTGACCAACGTAAAATACACTCCGGTAAACTGGTCTAAGGGCAATGC
>CAZGRC010000162.1:0-3312 GCA_964528125.1 uncultured Ruminococcus sp. | reverse complement strand
AATCGCGGCATTTGCTTTCGGTCCGCATTACGGTATTCTTGTATGCTTTATAAAGAATTTTCTGCATTTGTTTGTCACAACCTCTGCCGGCGTGGGCGAGCTTTCAAACTTTGTTTTGGGGGTGCTTTTTGTCGGTACTGCGGGTATGATATATAAAATAGATAAAAGCCGTCACGGTGCTCTTATCGGTTCGGCAACCGGTGCGATTGTTATGGCTGCCGTCAGCATTGCCACAAACTATTTTGCGGTTTATCCCGCCTTTTCGGTGCTGTACGGTTTGCCGATGGAGGCGATAGTCGGTATGTACAGAGAACTGTTGCCCGCGGCGGACAATCTTTTAAAAGCACTTGTTATATTTAATTTTCCGTTTAATCTTGTCAAAGGACTTATTGATGCGGCAATCTGTTTTGCGGTTTATAAAAGAATATCCCCGATTTTGAAATACGGAAAAAATAAAACAAACTATTGACAAATGCTTTGTTTGTGATAAAATAGATTTGTTAAATTTAATATAATCCTTATCAAGAGCGGCGGAGGGAACAGGCCCTGAGATGCCCGGCAACCGGCCATTTGGCAAAGGTGCCAAATCCTGCGGATTATCCGAAAGATGAGGTCTTTGAAAACCGCTCTTTCGTTGAGCGGCTTTTTTTATTATTACAGATTTTTATGGGAGATGCAGTATTATGTCAAAATTTCTTTTTACTTCAGAAAGTGTTACCGAAGGTCATCCGGACAAGTTGTGTGACCAGATTTCCGATGCCATACTCGACGCAATGCTTTCTCAGGACAGTCAGTCGCGTGTTGCCTGTGAAACCTTTTGCACCACGGGTGTTGTGACCGTTATGGGTGAGATAACAACAAATGCCGCGGTGAATATTCCCGAAATCGTTCGCAATGTTGTTTGCGATGTCGGATATAACTGTGCGGATATGGGATTTGACGGCAACACCTGTGCAGTTATGACCGCCATTGACAAACAGTCCGCCGATATAGCGCTCGGCGTTGATAATTCGCTTGAATATAAGGACGGCAAAGAGGATGCATACAACCTGCACGGTGCCGGTGACCAAGGTATGATGTTCGGATATGCCTGTGACGAAACTCCGGAACTTATGCCTCTGACGATTTCGCTGGCACACAAGATGTCATACCGACTTACCGAGGTGAGAAAATCGGGAGAACTGCCGTATCTCCGTCCCGACGGTAAAACGCAGGTCACGGTTGAATATGTTGACGGCATTCCCGCCAGAGTTGATGCCGTGGTGGTTTCCAGTCAGCATACTGCGGATATAAGCCTCGAAACACTTCGCGCGGATATCCTCGAAAAGGTTATAAAACCGATAATCCCCGAAAACCTTATGGATGATGATACCAAGATATACATAAACCCCACGGGACGTTTTGTTATAGGTGGACCTCAGGGCGATACCGGACTTACGGGCAGAAAAATAATCGTCGATACCTACGGCGGTGTTGCCCGTCACGGCGGCGGTGCATTTTCGGGCAAAGACCCCACAAAGGTTGACCGCAGTGCCGCTTATGCCGCAAGATATGTCGCAAAGAATATTGTTGCCGCAAAACTTGCGCGCAAATGCGAAGTGCAGTTGGCTTATGCCATCGGCGTGGCAAAGCCGGTGTCGGTTATGGTTGATACTTTCGGTACGGGAGCCGTGTCAGACGATAAGATTGCCGAAGCGATTTCAAAGGTGTTCGACCTTCGCCCCGCGGCAATAATAGAAAAACTCAACCTCAGACGTCCCATTTACAGAAAGACCAGTAACTACGGTCATATGGGTCGCGAGGATGCCGACTTTACTTGGGAGAAAACCGATAGGGCGGAAGAACTTAAGAAAATTATCAACGGGTGAAATCTTAAATGTTTAAAATTGTTTCCAAAAAAAGGCTCAACAGCGGTGTTGTTAGAATGACATTTGATGCGCCTTTTGTCGCAAAAAAAGTAAAAGCGGGTCAGTTTGTTATTATCCGCACCGATGAAAAAGGTGAGCGCATTCCGCTTACCGTTGCCGACTTCGACGCACAAAACGGTACCCTTACCGTTATTTTTCAAGAGGTTGGGTTCACAACCGAAAAGCTCGGCACTTTTGAGGTCGGAGACAGCGTTTCGGATGTTGTGGGACCGCTCGGATGTCCTACCGAATTCGGGGATCCGAAAAGGGCAATAGTAATCGGCGGCGGTGTCGGTT
The DNA here is from genome assembly GCA_964528125.1 of uncultured Ruminococcus sp. Lineage (GTDB taxonomy): Bacteria > Bacillota > Clostridia > Oscillospirales > Acutalibacteraceae > UBA737. The sequence goes on along the minus strand of CAZGRC010000162.1, from coordinate 1,108 downwards.
GTGCAATTGCATATCCGCAGGCAAAGGCACTTCATAATATGGGTGTCAAAACCGATGTTATTGCGGGTTTCAGAAACCGCGACATTGTGATTTTGGAAGACGAAATGCAGGCTGTTGCGGATAATCTTTATATAACCACAGATGACGGCAGTTACGGGCGGAAAGGTTTTGTTACCGATGTGCTCAAAGAGCTGATCGAAAATGAAACCTATGACCTCGTGATTGCCATAGGTCCGATTCCCATGATGAAGTTTGTCGCAAAGACTACCGAACCGTTCGGAATAAAGACAATAGTAAGCCTTAATCCGATTATGATAGATGGCACGGGAATGTGCGGCGGATGCCGCGTGAAAGTCGGAGGAGAGATAAAATTTGCCTGTGTTGACGGTCCCGATTTCGACGGTCATTTGGTGGATTTTGATGAGCTTTCGCGTCGTAACGCCTTTTATCGCGAAGAAGAGCACATTTGCAGAATGGGGGAAGTTAAATATGGCTGATATGTCGCCGGAAAGGGTGAAAATGCCTGAACTTGACCCCGATGTCAGAAACAAAAATTTTGAAGAAGTAGCACTCGGATATACCCCGGAAATGGCAATAAAAGAGGCGGGACGCTGTCTTAATTGCAAAAATGCCAAGTGTGTTACGGGCTGCCCCGTAAATGTTCGGATACCCGATTTTATTGCCAAAATTGCCGAGGGTGATTTTAAAGGCGCTTATGAAAAGATACACGAAACAAGTACACTTCCCGCCGTTTGCGGTAGGGTTTGCCCTCAGGAAAGACAGTGTGAGGGCAAATGTGTGCGCGGTTTAAAAGGGGAAAGTGTTGCTATCGGAAGACTGGAACGCTTTGCAGCGGATTATTATATGCAAAACTTTGAACCGCAGGAAAATAAAATCGCACAAAACGGCAAAAAGGTTGCGGTTATAGGTGCGGGACCGTCGGGACTTACCTGTGCGGGCGACCTCGCACGGATGGGTTATCAAGTAACCGTATTCGAAGCCTTTCACACTGCGGGCGGTGTGCTGGTTTACGGTATTCCCGAATTTCGTCTTCCGAAGTCGATTGTCGCAAAGGAAATCAACGGTCTGCAAAAAATGGGCGTTGAGA
>CAZGRC010000161.1:0-3331 GCA_964528125.1 uncultured Ruminococcus sp. | reverse complement strand
ATATTAGTGTGAAAAACACGCGGATAAATATAAAGACACCTGTTCTGTGTCTTGGAAAGATACGGTGATTAATATGGCAAGCAGAATCGGCAAGCATACAATTAAACTTGAAAGAAAACCGTCGTTTGCAGGATACGGTTCCGTGGCGGGGAAGAAGGAATACGAAGGTCCGCTCGGTAATGAATTTGATACGTTTAGCGATGACAGCAGATTCGGTGAAGAAACATTTGAAAAAGCGGAAAGCCGTCTTCAAAAAATAGCGGTTGAAGCGGCACTCCGCCGCGCGGGTATAAATGAAAGTAATATCGATATTATATTTGCGGGTGACCTTTTAAACCAGTGTATCGGAAGTTCTTTCGGTCTGCGTTCAATGGGAATACCGTTTGTCGGACTTTACGGAGCCTGTTCGACCATGGCACTTGGTCTTATGATGGCGGCAATATCGGTAGACAGCGGCGCCGCACGGTATGCGGCAGCAGTGACATCCTCGCATTTTTGCTCGGCAGAACGGCAATACCGTTTTCCGCTTGAATACGGTTGTCAGCGCACGCCTACAGCGCAGTGGACAACCACCGCTTCGGGTGCTTCGATATTGAGCGAACATGACGGTAAACCATATATTTCCGCAGTTACGGTGGGCACTATTGAAGATCTCGGTGTCACCGATGCGAATAATATGGGTGCGGCTATGGCACCGTCTGCAGCTGCTACCATAAAGCATTATTTTGACGATACGGGGGCGGTGCCCGAGGACTTTGACGCAATATTTACAGGTGATTTGGGTACGGTTGGGACAAAGTTGCTGTATCAACTTTTGGAATTGGACGGCATTGATATTTGCGGCAAACACAAAGATTGCGGCATTATGATGTTTGATGCCGAAAAACAGGATGTTCACGCCGGCGGTTCGGGTTGCGGGTGCAGTGCATCTATACTGAACTCATATATTATGCACCGTTTTGAGGACGGAACATTTAAGAATATACTGTTTATGTCAACGGGGGCATTGCTGTCACCGACATCCACTATGCAGGGGGAAAGCATACCCGGTATTTCGCATTTGCTTAATATACGTCAAGAATAAAATTTTAAACGGCTGTTCGGACTTGAATTGAATCCAAACAGCCGTTTGATTTTCCCAAAGAAAAATTTCCGATTTATTCCACCGTTACGCTTTTTGCGAGATTTTTGGGCTTATCGATATCGCAACCGCGTTCTTTTGCTGAGTAGTAAGCAAAAAGCTGAAGCGGTATTATTCGAAGTGATACAGCAAATTCTTCGGCGGTATCGGGGACGGCTATAACCGCATCGGCGGAAACTGTGCTTTTATGGCGCACATCTGTTACGATAACGGTTTCGGCGCCGCGTGCCTTTACTTCGCAAATATTGCTTGCGGTCTTCGGAAGTATTTCTGATTGACCCGCTAAGGCGATTACGGGTGTACCGTTTTCAATGAGTGATATGGTTCCGTGTTTAAGTTCTCCTGCGGCATATGCTTCGCTGTGAACATAGCTGATTTCTTTCATTTTCAGCGAAGCTTCCATAGCGGCGGCAAAATCGAGCAGACGACCGATAAAATACATATCGGCGGCATTTTTGAACTTTAAAGCAAGTGATTTTGAAATCTCCTCGGTCATTTCGATGGTTTCGCGGATTTTTTCAGGCAGGGAGGAGAGTTCGTGCACAAGTTCCTGTTCGATGGTAGTGTCTATTGTATCGCGAAGTGCCGCGAGATATACCGCGAAAGCATAAAGGACGGAAAGCTGTGCACTGTATGCCTTTGTGGTGGCAACGGCAACTTCCTTTCCGGCAGCGGTGAGAATAATATTTTCACCTTCTTTGGCAAGGGCACTGCTCGCAACATTGACGACCGATATTACTTTTGCACCGCGCGATTTTGCCAGACGAAGTGCCGCTAAAGTGTCGGCGGTTTCACCGCTTTGACTTATAAATATCGCGAGGGTGTTATTCCCTATAAGCGGATTATTATATCTGAATTCGGATGCAATTTCCGCGCGGCAGGGAATTTTTGCAAGGCGTTCAATGACATATTGACCGACAAGTCCCGCGTGATATGCCGAACCGCAGGCGACAAGCACGATTTCGCGGATATCGTTTTTAAAGAAAACATCATCAATAGAAGCAAAAGACATTTTTATACGGTCGTTGTCAAGGAACTGAAGCAGAGTCTTGCGCACGGCGTCTGATTGTTGCATTATTTCACGCATCATATAGTGTTCGTAACCGTCTTTGGATATGCTGTTTTCGTCGGCAATGATTTTTATCGGATTTTTATTGATTGCCACGCCGCTTTTATCGTAAAAATAAATTTTATCCGCAGTAACGGCACAGATTTCACCGTCGGAAATATTGTAAGCCGAATCGGTATATCGGCTTACGGCACTGACATCGGAAGCAATGAAAGAACCGCCGTCACCGTATGCCGCCACAAGCGGGCTTGATTTAGCGGCACAGTAAATCACATCCGGTTTTTCGGTGCAAATTATACCGAATGCGTATGAACCTTCGAGTCTTTCGGTGACGCGGGTGACAGTTTTTATTACATCCCCGTCATAAAATATCGACAGAAGATGTGCTACCGTTTCGGTATCGGTTTCGGAGACAAGATTTTCACTGCCGATATATTTGTCGGTAAGTTCCTTTGAATTTTCGATTATGCCGTTATGAACGACCGCAAAAAGACCGTCTGGTGATGTGTGCGGGTGGGCGTTTATGACCGACGGTTTGCCGTGGGTTGCCCAGCGGGTGTGACCTATGCCCGAATTGCCCGAAATTTTATCTGAATCTATTGCTTTTCGCAGATTTGAAAGTTTCCCCGAAGCCCGCTTTACAGCAAGATAGCCGTCGTCATCAATTACCGCAATACCTGCCGAATCATATCCTCTGTATTCAAGAAGCGAGAGACCGTCAAGTATATACGAAACCGCATCGTTTGCACCTATTCTTCCGATAATTCCACACATAGAAAAAACCTTTCATTAAAAAAATATTTATCCGATTTTGCCGTAGCCCAACTCGTTTATCTTATCGGCAACGCGCCCCGTGAGGATATCACAGGTCTTTTGTGAATCGCTTTCAACCATAATACGGACAACGGGCTCGGTGCCGCTTTCGCGGAGAAGTATGCGTCCGCTGTCACCGAGTTCCTTTGAAATTTCGTCGATCAGTGATTTTATTGTTTCGTCATTGGCAACAGTCGCTTTATCTGTGACAGCAACATTTTTTACTGCCTGCGGGAACATTTTTACAGGTGCCGCCAGTTTGCCGAGTGTGCTTTTGCGGTCAAGAATTTCTTCCATAAGAATAATAG
>CAZGRC010000160.1:0-3356 GCA_964528125.1 uncultured Ruminococcus sp. | reverse complement strand
AGATTTTATTTCAGCATTGATACTGCGGCGCCTATGGTTTTTTCAAGAGCTTCTCTGCCGTATTTATCGACTTCGGCTTTATTTTTTTCGCCGTGTGTAAGGCACCCTGCACCGCCGATGCATCCGCCGACACAAGACATACCTTCGATAAAGTTGGCATCTAAAACATTTTTGTTCTTTTTAAGCAGTGCCATACGGCATTCTTCTATGCCGTCACAGGCAATTGCTTTCAGGTCAAAGTCGATATTTTGTTCTTTAAGACCCTGCGCTACAGCATCCGAAAGACCGCCCGAGCGGGCAAAGATTCGTCCGAAGAACGAAGCGTTATCCAGAACATCTTCTTCAAGAGCGGTGATATCGATATCGCGACTGTCGTAAAGCGCCTGTAATTCCTCAAATGTCATAACCGCATCTATATAAGGCTTAACGCTTTCAAGCTGTGCTTCCGCTTTTTTTGCAGTGCACGGACCGATAAATACCACCTTGGCATTCTCGTCCCGACCCTTGATATATTTTGCGAGTGTTGCCATGGGCGAAAGGTTATGGGAAACCAGCGGCAACAAATCGGGGAACGCGGATTTGATATACTGCACAAAAGCGGGACAGCACGAGCTGGTTAAAAAGCCTTTTTCCGCGAGTTCTTTCGATTCCGCCTGTGCCACCATATCCGCGCCGAGTGCCGCTTCGATGACAGTGAAAAATCCAAGCTCTTTTAAACCCGTAATGACCTGTCCCAATTTGGCATAGGTGAACTGGCTTGAAATAGACGGTGCAACCATTGCGTAAACCTTGTATTTCGTATTGTTTTCGCTTTTTTTGATAAGGTCAATAACATTAAGTATGTAAGACTTATCCATAATTGCGCCGAAAGGACACTGATAAACGCAGGCACCGCACTGAATACATTTATTATTGTCAATGGCGGCGGCATTATCCTCGTTTATGGAAATGGCTTTTACTTTACAGGCAATCTGACAGGGACGTTTGCGGTTTACGATTGCAAAATAAGGGCATACCTTTGCACACTGACCGCATTCGACGCATTTTGATTTATCAATATGCGCAACGTGATTGTGGTCGAATGATATTGCACCGCGCTTGCAGACATCTTCACATCTGTGAGCAAGACAGCCGCGGCAGGAATCGGTTACCTCATAACCTGCGGCGGGACATTCGTCACAGGCAATGTCAATAACTTCGATAACATTTGGGTTCTCTTTGTCGCCGCCCATTGCAATCTTGACACGCTCACCGAGTATTGCGCGTTCTTTATAAACACAGCAACGCATGGTGGAGGTTTTGCCGGGAACAATCATTTGGGGAATATCAATAATATTCTGAAGGAGAGTATCGTTCCACGCAAGACGTGCAACCTCGCGCAAAACTTTATATTTCAGGTGTTGAACTTTTGTATCGAATTTTCTTACTCCCATAACATAATCTCCTTAGAAATAACTTACTTTAATTTTCTTTCCCATTTTTTTAAGGCAGGCGGACAGTTCCTCGACCAGATTCATTTTAATGTTAAAATTGATTGGCAAATCGGGATTTTGATGGGCAGGATTGACTGCCCTGCCCACATAGAAATTTATATCGGTCGCTTCCTCAAACAAAAGCCTGCATATAAGGGAAGCCCCGTCTTGTTTGAAACTCCAGTGTTCATAGCATTTGTTTTCACCGAGATAGTCTTTGGCATATTCAAGCACCTTGTTTACGGTGATAACACCCTCTGTAACTAGGTCAACGCCTTCGATTTCGGCAATCGGCGGAACATCACTGCGTTCAAAGTTTAAGGTTGCTTTTAAAGGCTTGTGCAAAAACTTTGCCGCTATTGACGATGTTGTACCGCCGCATATTATGTGCTTTCCCTCTTTTGAGAAAAACAGCGACATCATACGGTCGGCATCATCACGGTTGGAGGGAGGTCCGAACAGCATATTCATCGGTTCTCTTCGACGTATGCGTACAACGCAGGCGGTGGCATCGTCTCCGGGTTTATGACCGTAAAGATTATCACATTCATCCACAAGCATGGTCGAAAGAGTTTTCGCCGTGTAACCTGCGTGAGAAAGTGCCTCCATAAATCCGGCAATATCCTCACGCTTCCAGCCGAAATTATACGCCGTACCTATTCCGGCATGGGGACAGCCGTCACTCATGGCAATGAATATATCGTTTTCTTGCAGTTTGATGACCGATTTGTAAATCTTTTTACCGCCTATATTCATTTCGGTTTTGGGATAATCCCAATTCTGTTCATCGCGGATAATAATAATATGCGGATTGTCATATTGAATAAGTTCGGCTGTTTGGTTATTTTTCAGATGAATAATGGTGAATGTGGAATAGGCAACGCCGCGAACCGAACATACCGGAAGGGTTGCGGCGATTGTTTCAACACATTCTTCAAGGCTTAAGCCTTCGGCAAGCATTGTCGAAATGATTTTAGATGTAAGTGTGGACAGAATGCTTGCCTTTACACCGCTTCCGAGTCCGTCAGACAATACGATAAGCGTAGAATTATCACCCGGTTCCACAACATCAACATGGTCACCGCAAAGCTGTTCGCCGTAATGATTTATACTCTTATATCCGATATCGGCACATAAATCATTCATCTTGAATGGACTCCTTTAATTTTGCAAGAGCAATTTTGGTTTCTGCGGCGGTTTCACCGAGCAGAGATGCGATTTCCTGAACAATACGCATTTGTTTGTCAACAACTTTATCGGCAACTTCAATGGTTTGACGGCTGATGTTTTCTTTCTTTTCGCGCTCGCTTTGTTCGTCTGTAACATCACGCATAATGCCGATAATCAAGCGAGAATCTTTATCATAAACTATGGTTTGTTCAACATACCGCTTGTATTCGGCAAGATAAAACCGCTGATCTCTGATATCGCGACCTGTATCCCTTACCTGCATAAATGCGGTGGGGTCAAGAATGCGGATTACCTGATCACCGAGAATATCGTTTGCGGAACGTATATTCATAATTTTTCTTGCGGCTGTATTGATTTGCTGAACCTCAAGTTTATCGTTTAAAACAATAAGACCGTTCGGCGTGTTGTTAACGATAATATCGGAAAAACTTTCCGCCTTATCTTTGAGGAACGGCAAGCACATGGAAATTTCCGCCTTGCCCTGCAAAATGGCGACCGCCTTTTCGCGGCAGGTGTTATATCCGCAAGAGCCGCAGTTAAGTTCCTGTGAAGGTTTGAATTTCCCCATTTGACGAAGAACATTCTGAATTTCCGTATCTGACGGCATTTGATAGCGTTGTTCGATGAATTCAAAACTCTTTTTCAATTCGATTGCCTTGGGCTGTGAAACCTCAAAATCCCTCTCCCCTGCAT
>CAZGRC010000159.1:0-3360 GCA_964528125.1 uncultured Ruminococcus sp. | reverse complement strand
GGAAAAGGGTGTCGCCAGGATATATGCCTGCGGTCCCACGGTTTATAATTATATTCACATAGGTAATGCCAGACCGCTTTGTGTCTTTGATGTTTTGCGCCGCTATCTTGAATGGCGCGGTATGGAAGTCCGTTTTGTTCAAAACTTTACCGATATTGACGATAAACTCATAAAAAAAGCGAATGAAGAGGGTATCACCGTCCCCGAAGTTGCCGAAAGGTATATTAAGGAATTTTGGGTTGATGCCAAGGGGCTTAATATAAGAGAAGCAACCGTTCATCCGCGTGCCACCGAAAACATTGACGAAATAATCCGCATTATTTCACAGCTCGTTGAAAAGGGCTATGCATATCCTTCAAACGGGGATGTTTATTTCAGAGCAAAAAAGTTTGAAGAATACGGAAAACTTTCGCATCAGCCGCTTGAAGACCTTGAGGCGGGTGCGAGAATAGATGTTGCCGAAATTAAGGAAGATGCAATGGATTTTTGCCTTTGGAAAGGTGCGAAACCCGGTGAACCTTATTGGGAATCACCGTGGGGAATCGGCAGACCGGGATGGCATATCGAGTGCTCGGCAATGGCGGGCAGATATCTCGGTCGGACCATAGATATACACTGCGGCGGACTTGACCTTATTTTTCCGCATCACGAAAACGAAATTGCCCAAAGTGAGTGCGCCAACGGTTGCGAATTTGCTCACTATTGGATGCATAACGGCTTCATAAACGTTGATAATCATAAAATGTCAAAATCGCTCGGAAATTTCTTTACGGTGCGTGATGTTGCCGAAAAATACGGTTATGAGCCTATTCGCTATCTTATGATATCATCCCAGTACAGAAGCCCGATAAATTATTCGGTTGATATTATCGAACAGGGTAAAAATGCTCTTGAACGTTTGTATACCTGCCGTGACAATATTGATTTTGCATTGAAAAACGCGGCAGACGGCGGAGAAATTCCCACCTTTGTCGAACAGCGCCGTAATGAGTTTATAAACGCTATGGAGGACGATTTGAATACTGCAGATGCGCTTGCCGCAGTGTTTTCTCTGGTTCGCGATATCAACACCGCAATCGGGGAAGGTGCGGGAAAGACGGCAATAGAAGCATTTGCCTCTGAGTTTGATGAACTCACCGGCGTTTTGGGTCTGGTTTATAACCGTAACACCGAAGCGCTTGACAGTGAGATTGAAGAACTCATAGAAAAGCGTACAGCGGCAAGAAAGGCAAAAGATTTCGCCACTGCCGATGCTATTCGTGATAAATTAAAAGCAATGGGTATTATTCTTGAAGATACCCCGCAGGGTGTGAAATGGACCCGCAGTTAAAAAAAGAGCCTCTTGGAAACGGCTTTGAAATTTATGTGTCGGAACACCACACTTTTGGCACGGATGCCGTACTTCTGGCGGATTTTGCCGCAGCAAAAAAGTCCGACCGTCTTGTTGACCTCGGCACGGGGTGCGGAATAATACCGTTTCTTATGTTAAGGGACGGTATGCTTCAAAATGCCGTCGGTGTCGATATAAGTAAAGAAGCGACAGATCTTGCGCTTATGACAGCGCGTGAGCTGTCGCTTGAACGCTTTTCGGCAGTGTGCGGGGATATAAAGGATTTAAAGGGGAAAATCGAGTTTGGCAGGGCAACCCTTGTCACCTGTAATCCGCCTTATAAATCCCCTGACGGCGGGATTAAAAATCTTGATCCGATTGAAGCTGCCGCACGCCACGAAACACTTTGCACACTTGAAGATATTGTTTCGACAGCTTCCCGTTTGTTGCAGACTTCGGGCAGGCTTTGTATGTGTCATCGTCCCGAAAGGCTTGCCGAACTTTTTGCCCTGATGTCGAAATACGGTGTCGAGGCAAAACGACTTCGTCTTGTTTGCAAAACCGTCGGCTCGGAACCGTGGCTTGTGCTTGTTGAGGGCAGAAAATGCGGCAAGGTCGGTATGCGTGTGGCACCGACACTTTATATGTATGAAAACGGTGAATACACCGAGGAAATTTTGGAAATTTACGGACCTTATAAGGAGGGATACATCTGATGGCGGGAAAACTTTATGTTGTCGGAACACCGATAGGCAATTTGTCGGATTTCAGCCCCCGTGCCGCCGAGACCCTTGCCGCAGTCGATTTTATCGCCGCAGAAGATACCCGTGTAACGGTGAAACTTTTGAGCCGTTTCGGTATAAAAAAAGAATTAGTTTCCTATTACGAACATAACAAACGTGCCCGTGGCGGCGAGATTATTTCAAGAATAGAGGCGGGGGAAAACTGTGCCGTCGTTACAGATGCCGGTATGCCCGCCATTTCGGATCCGGGTGAAGAACTCGTAAGAACGGCTCACGAATGCGGTATAACCGTTGAATCGGTGCCGGGACCTGCCGCCTGCGTTACGGCACTTGCGATTTCCGGTATGCCGAGCGGCAGATTTTGCTTTGAGGGTTTTCTTTCGGTTAACAAACAAAGTCGCAAACAGCACCTTGAAGAAATCAAAAACGAAAAACGCACAATGATTTTTTATGAAGCACCGCACAAATTGCTTTATACCCTTAAAGATATGCTTGCGGTTCTCGGAGACAGAAATATTGCCGTTGTAAAGGAACTTACAAAAATTCACGAAACCGTTATGCGCACAACGCTCGGCACGGCGGCGGAATATTTTGAAAATAATCCTCCGAAAGGCGAATATGTGCTTATAATCGAGGGAGCACACGAGGTCGAAAATGTTTCCTATTCCGCAGACGATGCGGTAAAACTTGCGCTTAAACTTATGGAGGACGGGCTTTCGGCATCAGCCGCCGCGCGTGAAGCGGCACAGGTGTCTGGGGTGAAAAAAGGCGAAATTTACCGACTTATGATGGAGCACGAAAAACAATAATTCCGAATTCGTCAAAATTTTTAAAATTATACTTTATTTTTATATGGGAAAGTAGTATAATATCATCCGAAACCAAATGATTTTAAACTAAAGGTGCATATATGAAAGATAATAATATTTATTTCAATTTTGACAGCGCTTCTTTTGAAGATATAAGCTCAAGTTCCACACCGAAAAAAAACGAATATGTGGATATCGTGTCGGATACTGCCATGCGCAGGCGCGGCGGCGCCCACGCCAAGAGCAAGCCGCGAAAAAACGGCTTTGCCGCGTGGTGGAAAAAGCTTAAAAAAGGATATAAAGCGGTAATAATTTCCGCAACCGCGCTTGTTTTGGCAATTGCCGTCGCTCTCGGTTGGTTTTTTATATATTTTGATTATAACTACGTTAAAATCACGAAAGACCCGGAAGAACTCGGCATAAGCGAGGTTATTGACGAAAAGATAATAAATATTGCACTGTTCGGCATTGATACCCG
>CAZGRC010000158.1:0-3384 GCA_964528125.1 uncultured Ruminococcus sp. | reverse complement strand
ACATAATATTTATAGGAATACTTTCCCATTTTGCAGGTCAGGCATTGCCGCGCAAAAATTTTGATTATAACAAATTCCCGTTTGCGGCGTACGGTTGGGAAAATGGCGGCAAGATATATGAAAAAATCGGTGTCAAAAAATGGAAACACCGTCTTCCCGATATGAGCCGCATTATGCCAGATATGATGACCAAGACGGTAAAACGCTCAATGGATTCCGCAACGGTGGATATGCTGATAAGGGAAACCTGTGTTGCCGAGGTTGTTCACAAAGCACTGTGTCTGCTGTCGGCGGGGATATACTTTATTTGGAAACACAGAAAAGGTGTATTGCTTTCGGCGGTGTATATTATTCTCAATCTGCCGTTTATAATAATACAAAGATACAACCGTCCGCATTTGATTATGCTCAGGCAAAGATTATTAAAGAAAGAGGAACGGAAAAGTGAACCTATTGATACTTTCGTGTAACACGGGCGAAGGACATAACTCCGCGGCGGCGGCAATAAAAGAATATGCCGAAAGTGTCGGCAGTATGTGTGATATTAAAGATGCGCTTTCGTTCTGGTCGGAGGAAAAATCGAATTTGATAAGCAAAGGACATTCATTTGTTTACCGAAACTTACCGAAACTTTTCGGCGTGGGTTACCGCTTTGAAGAAAAGCACCCGCCGAAAGGAAGCGATGCTTCGCTTATTTATGATATTGTAACACGGGGAAGCGAAGGATTGCTTTGCGCACTTAAAAACTCCCGATACGATGCCGTTATTTGCACACACGTTTTTTCCGCACTTATGCTTACGAAAATACGCGAAGAGGGCTACAGCATACCGACGTTTTTCGTCGCTACCGATTATACCTGCAGTCCCGGTGTGGGCGAAGCCGACATCGACGGTTGTTTTATCCCCCACCGCGAACTTGCGGAGGACTTTGTCGAAAAGGGCGTTTCGGCAGACAGAATCGTCGTATCGGGGATACCCGTTAGAGGAGAGTTTTACGAATCGTTCGGAAAAAGCGATGCAAAAAGCCGACTCGGACTGCCGAAAGGCGAAAAAACGATTCTGCTTATGTGCGGAAGTATGGGTTGCGGCCCCATAAAAGAACTTGCTGAAAAATTGCCGCAAAAATTGCCCGAAAATACCCGACTTGTCATAATATGCGGTAAAAACGCCCACCTTTTCAAACTTCTCGGCCGAGGCAGGATAAATGAAAAAGTAACGCTTGTTTCCTATACAAAGCAGATGCCGCTTTATATGGATGCCGCCGATCTTATTGTTACAAAAGCGGGCGGACTGAGTTCCACCGAGGCGGCGGTCAAGGGTTTACCGCTTATATTTATCGATGCGGTTCCGGGTTGTGAAACACGAAATATTGAATTTTTCTCCGCGCGCGGACTTGCCGATTTTGCCGACGACTGCGACGGTATTATCCGTTTGGTTTGCGATATGATGAACAATCCGAAAAAGATTTCCGATATTTCGGCGCATCTTAAATCGGAATTCGGAGAAAACGCATCCGAAATTATATATAATTATGTCAAAGAGGTGGTTATGTGCCAAGGCAAAAACTGACTCCTTTCGATTACAGAGGTTTCAGATTAAATAAAATATTCACGCCGGAATATCGGCATACGCTTTATCTGTTGTTTTGGCCGCTTTTCGGGCTGGTTTTTCTGTTTCTTGAAAGAATTATAGCAATGCCGCACTATCACGCAATTCATTGTGGTTTTGATGACATTATCCCCTTTTGCGAATTTTTTATAATCCCTTATTATTTTTGGTTCGCGTTTATTTTTTGGATGCTGATATATTCTTTCTTTTTTGACATTCCGACATTTGTGAAATTCAGCCGTTTTATAATCATAACATATTCGATCACCTGCTTTATTTACATAATTTTTCCGAATATGCAGGAACTTCGCCCCGTAGAATTTGAAAGGGATAATATTTTTGTGGACATCACGGTGGCGTTGCACAGGTTCGACACCAACACAAATGTGTGTCCGTCGCTTCACGTGGCGGGTTCACTGGCGGTTATGTTCGCGGGGTGGCATTCAAAACGTTATTCGACGGCGACGTGGCGGATTGCATTTACGGTTACCGCCTTGCTTATATGCATATCGACCGTGTTTTTAAAGCAACATTCGATTATTGACGTCGTGACTGCTTTGATTTTGTGTTTTGCCGCATATCCTTTTGTCTTTTTGAAAAAGAAAAGACGCAATAACGGTGAAAAAGGTGCGAAAACACTTGAAAAAAACGAAAAATGTGATATACTCAATTAAGAAGTCGAAAATCATTGAACGAGGAGATTTAAGGATGAAAAAATTTTTAAATGAATTCAAAGAATTTGCCCTGCGCGGAAATGTAATGGACTTGGCTGTCGGTGTTATTATCGGTGCCGCATTCAAGGATATCGTAACAAGCCTCACCGATAATTTCATTAACCCCATACTTCAGTTTTGCACAAGTTTCGGAAAAACCACATACACTTGGGAACAGATTGCGGGTTTTGCATCAAACTTTATAACCGCCGTTATAAACTTTATCATAATGGCGTTTATACTCTTCCTGATGGTTAAGTTTATCAACGGTCTTATGACTATCGGTCATAAGAAAAAGGAAGACGAACCCGCTGAACCCACCACAAAAATTTGCCCGTTCTGCAAAAGCGAAATTGCCATAGAAGCTACGCGTTGCGCACACTGCACGGCAGAACTTTCGGAATAATCCGTAAAATTTTGAAAAAACAAGCGACGTCATTTTAAAACGTGCCGTCGCTTGTTTTTTTCGGTTTTGGAACAAATGAAAATTTCAGCCGTCGAATTCTGAGATTTCCCGATGTATTTGTTGCAAAAACTTTTCGGATGTTTTTGAAAAGACCTGATATTTTTTCCAAACAAGATCCGTTCCGACCTCCTGCTTCGGGAAAAGCGGGCGAAAGCACAGTGAATCTTCGGATTGATAATGCAACAGTTTTTCAAGCCCCAAAGCATATCCCACGCCCTCTTCAACCATAAGAGATGCGTTATGAAGCAGATTATATGTTCCGACAATGTTTAATTCGTCGGTGGATTTTCCGAGCCATTCAAGCTGTATCTCGGACGCCATACTCTGGCGGGAAAGTATGAGCGGCAGATCGTATAAATCTTCCGGTTTGACCGATTCTTTTTTTGCCAATGGGCTGTCTTTGCGCATAATTACACCCCATGTGACCGTTATCGGCAATTTGACCGAGTCGTATTTTGCGTGATCAAACGGCTCTATCAAAACCCCGAAATCCAGCAATCCTTTATCAAGCCGCTCGATAATATCATCCGAATTGCCGCTGTATATGTGGTACTGTATATAAGGCTTCGGGAAAAGCGGGCGAAAGCACAGTGAATC
>CAZGRC010000157.1:0-3393 GCA_964528125.1 uncultured Ruminococcus sp. | reverse complement strand
GCGACCATTAGAACCTGAATCTAACGCGTCTGCCAATTCCGCCATACCCGCATATTAAATTTTAACCTCAAAATTTTACACGGCGAGGTTGACCGAGGCGGAGTATACATTAGGGAAAGCCTGATTTTCAACTTATTCCGCAAAAGCGTGTGCCGAAAATGAGCACTATGATATTATAACACAATAAAACAAAATGTCAAGAAAAATTATTTCATATTCGCGATGTATTGCTATGCGGCAAGGCAGAGCGCATAAGTGTCTTGCCACATACTTTTAAAAGGGAACATAAAATCAGGCAAACCGGCTGTAATAAAGGGCGGAATCTGCGCCCGTTTTGGTTCTTCCCCCAAATTTGTGTAAACGCCTAAACGGCATAAAATACAGAGTGGTAATCGGGTTGGAAAGTCACAGGGTAGGGCTTTGCCGTCCGTATGCGTATTTGATGGATAATATACTGCTGTATTTCTGTTTTCGGATATACCGCGGCTATGGCTCCCGGGAAGCCCACAAGACCGTCAATGCAGGTGATTAAAATATCCTCAACCCCACGGTTTTTAAGTCCGTTAAGTATGGAAAGCCAATATTTCGTGCTTTCATTTTCACCAACATACATTCCGAGAACCTCTTTGATTCCGTCCATATTGATGCCTATGGCTATGTATACCGCTTTTTTAATAATTCTGCCCTCACAGCGCACATTGTAATGTATCGCATCCATAAAGACTACGGCATAAATGCTCTCAAGCGGTCGTTCACCTCACCAACCATTTCCTTAAGGACGGACTTCAGGTCGCTCATATCCGCCACATCAAGCAGGGATAAAAACTCCCGTGATTTTAATTTTCTCTCTTTCTTTGCTGCCCGTACCTCAGGGCTGTCCTTGTACTTCGGCATTTCTTTTACCTCCAAAATGATATTTCTATTCTACACCTTTTCGGAGGTTTACACAAGATTGGAAAAAGTCTCATAGTGATTGCACATTTTTCAAACTGCGGTATACCGCAGTTCTCTGCGTTTTCTATCTATTTATTCATTGCTTTTTTTGGCACTTTCGGCATCTTTGTTATTGAGTGTTTTTAAAAATTATTCTTTGTAAAATAGGCTCTGCTTGGTTTACCCCAACATTTATTATAGAGCCTTATTTTGTAAGCAAATCGATGACGCCGGAATAGAGTACGGCGGGGTCGGACAACACCTTTTCGCGAATACATTCGGCTTGACCGTCATCTGTAATGAGCAGTTTTACGCTCATAAAAGGAACACCGTTATCAAGCAGGGAACAGGTGAGATATGTGTTTTCACCATCATGTGTGATGGAAAAATCGGTATCTTTCGCGTTTTTAAAGCGGGAAAGCATTTTTATCGCCGCGGAATATGCGCGGTCTTTTGCGGTGAAAGAGATAGATGTTTTCAGAGTTTCCGCAATTGCTTTGCCGCTGGGGGTTATGATGTATGTATCGTCCTTAGAATCGCACTGTTCAATATGACCCAACTCTGCCAATGCCACAACGGCATCACTGACCTCAAACCCGTTGGCAATTCCCTCATAATGCAGGGTGTTTGCCAGCAAATTTACGGGCACGGGTTCATCAATTGCCGTGAGAATATAGCAAATAAGTATTCTTATGTCGGTTGTGCTGAAAAGTCCGCCGGTTCTGACTCCCGCGCTTACTGCATCGTTTTTCAAGTATGGTACACCTCAAATTTCGGTTTATGATTATATTATAAAATGAAATGCCGAAAGTTTCAAGAGTAAATTTTACAAGGCGGCTGCCTTTTAAGACAGCCGCCCGAAAACAGATTTACGCTATGCCGCAGCAGCGCCGCTTGTAAGGCACTTGATTATGCAGGTAATCGAGGTTATTATAAGAGTGAAAAAGGTGAGTAGCGCGCCAATAATTACAGCCCCGACTACACTTGTAGCGGAAAAGTTTACGGCAAGAAGAATTACTGATGTCAAAACGGTGCCGAGTATTCCGACAAGAAGTGCGGTGATTTTAGAGCCCGCGCAACGTCTGGTTACAGTTGTGCCGGAATTTGCGGTTATGAGCGTCAGAATAAGAACGACTATCGCAATGCCGAAAGTTACCCATAAGAAAGCGGACGTTTCGGTTATTATGCCCATTATCCGCAGTATAGCGGCAATTATACCGATGATTAAACTTCCCAAAACGGCAAAGAATGTGCAGTTATATCCGCAACCGCAGGTTGTATTTGCCATAATTTTCACCTCCGATACAGTATATGAAAAAAACGAGCAAGGGTGAAGCAAAAAATAAAACGCGGTTGATTTTTCGGATATGTTGTAATATAATTTCAGTGTAATATTTTAAGGAATGATGGGTTTGAATATAATTGTTTGTCTTGATGAGAACAACGGTATGATGTTCAATAAAAGACGCCAAAGCAGAGATTCGTTTTTAATTCGCAGAATTTGTGAAATCACGGCGGGTGCCAAGCTTTTCGTTAACTGTTACAGCAGTAGCCTGTTTGAGGGTTGTACTGCGGTTGTCTGCGAAGATTTTTTGTTCAAAGCCAAGGCGGGGGATTACTGTTTTGTCGAAAATATCCCGCTGAAAGATTTTGAAGAAAAAATCGAAAAAATAATTGTTTACCGTTGGAACAGAATATATCCGTCGGATATGAAATTTGATATTGAACTTGAGCATTTGAAGTTGTCTGCAAAATTCCGATTTGTCGGAAGTTCACACGAAAAGATTACCGAGGAGGTATATACAAGATGAAGCGTCTTTTGTGCTTGATGTCGGCATTGATATTTATTGTTTTTTGCGGTTGTTCCGAGAGTGAAAAAAGCGGGACGGCTTTCACTTCGCCGGATGTTTTTACCGAAAATTCGGTGCCGGAATTTGACGGCACGCCGTACGTCGCTTTAAACGGGAATAAGCCGAGGTTTTCCGAAGAAGAACTGAATGCCGAACCTTTTGAAGAATATTCGCCGCTCGACGGTCTCGGTCGGTGCGGTGTGGCATATGCCTGTATATCAAAAGAACTTATGCCTACCGAAGAACGCGGCAGTATCGGTCAGATTAAACCGTCGGGTTGGCATACGGTAAAATACGATAACGTTGACGGAAAATATCTTTATAACCGTTGCCATTTGATAGGTTTTCAGCTCACGGGCGAAAACGCAAATGAACGGAATCTCATAACAGGTACTCGGTTTATGAATGTAGACGGTATGTTGCCGTTTGAAAATATGGTTGCCGATTATATTAAAGAAACCGACAACCGTGTGCTTTACCGCGTGACGCCGATTTTCGACGGTGAAAATCTTGTTGCGCGCGGTGTTAAAATCGAAGCGCAATCGGTTGAAGACGGCGGTGACGGCATTTGCTTTAATGTTTATGTTTACAACAGTCAACCGGGTATTAC
>CAZGRC010000156.1:0-3409 GCA_964528125.1 uncultured Ruminococcus sp. | reverse complement strand
AATCGCCTAAACCCGCATAAATACTGGGTTTTTAGTGACCGCAAAATTATTCCCATTCAATTGTTCCGATAGGCTTTGGGGTGAGGTCATAAAGCACGCGGTTTATGCCGTCTACTTCATGGGTGATGCGATAGGTTATCTTGTGCAGAAGTGCATAAGGTATTTCTTCAACGGTGGCACTCATGGCATCTGTGGTATTGATGGCGCGGATTATTGCGGGCCAACCTTCATAACGGCTTTCGTCTTTAACTCCGACACTTTTGATATCGGGGATTACAACGAAATACTGCCAAACCTTTTCGGCAAGACCGCTGTTTGCGAATTCTTCACGCAAAATCGCATCGGCTTCGCGAAGTGCGTGCAGGCGATCGCGTGTGATGGCACCGAGACAGCGTACACCGAGACCGGGGCCGGGGAACGGCTGACGGTATACCATGGCATGGGGCAAGCCGAGTGCTTCACCGACGACGCGAACCTCGTCCTTAAAGAGAAGTTTTATGGGTTCAACCAACTCGAAAGAGAGATCTTCCGGCAGACCGCCGACATTATGATGGGACTTGACTGCCTTTTTGCCTTCTGCCTGTTTGAAACTTTCGAGAATATCGGGATAGATTGTTCCTTGTGCGAGGTAATCAATATCGCTGAGTTTGCGTGCTTCATCGGCAAAAACGTTAATAAATTCGGCGCCGATTATCTTGCGCTTTTTTTCGGGTTCACTTACACCTGCGAGCAGGTCGAGAAAACGGTCGGTTGCATCGATGTAGATGAGATTTGCATCAAGTTGATCTTTGAAGACCTTGATAACGTTTTCGGATTCGTTTTTGCGCATAAGACCGTGGTTTACGTGAACACAGACGAGCTGTTTGCCGATGGCTTTTATGAGAAGTGCCGCCACAACGGAAGAATCCACCCCGCCTGACAACGCCAACAAAACCTTCTTGTTGCCAACCTGTGTGCGGATCTCCGCCACCTTTTGCTCGATAAAGGCGGACGCCAGTTCCATTGTGTTTATACGAGCCATATTTTCGGGACGCTTATTTGTTTCCATTGAAATACCTCCGTTGTTTTTTATTTTTATATTATATCAAAGTACAGGCTATCCGTCAATCACATAGAAAAAATTTTTCAAGCTTTAATAAATTTATTTTTTACGTGAGCATATTTTTTATGCGATATTAAACCAACACTTGAAGATTGAAGACTTTCGTGATATTATATGAGTAATAAATCTTTAAAACGGAGGTTTGATATATTATGTATCCGCTGTTACTTAAAGGTGCGGTTAAAGACTATATATGGGGAGGAAGCCGTCTTAAAAGTGAATTCGGTTTTGAAACCGACACCGAAAAGGCGGCAGAAGCATGGGTGTTTTCCTGTCATAAAGACGGTGAATGTACCGTTAAAAACGGCGAATTTGCCGGAAAGACGTTAACCGAAGTAGTTTCAAAGTGGGGGAGTGCGGCACTTGGAAAAAATGCCGAAAAATTTGAATATTTTCCGTTGCTTATAAAACTTATCGATGCTAAAGACCGTCTTTCGGTGCAGGTGCATCCCGATGACCGATATGCACTTAAAAATGAGGGTGAATACGGCAAAACCGAGATGTGGTATGTTGTTGATGCCGAAGAAGATGCCAAACTGATATACGGTTTTAACCGCAAAATCGACAAGGCGGAGTTTGAACGCCGCATAAAAAACAATACTTTAAGCGAAGTCTGCAATTTTGTTCCCGCCAAAAAGGGTGACATTTTCTTTATTTCGGCAGGAACATTGCACGCCATCGGCAAAGGACTTCTTATTGCCGAAATTCAGCAGAATTCCAACACAACTTACCGCGTTTCGGATTATGGCAGGCTCGGTGCGGACGGTAAGCCGCGTCCATTGCATATTGACAAGGCAATCGCCGTTACTAAAACTTGTCCGACGAAGGAAGAATACGGCAATGTCGGTGAAATGACACTTTATCCCTTCGGTTTGGTGCGCACACTTTCCGAGTGTGAGTTTTTTACTGCCGAACTTTTAAGTCTTGACGGTAATGCGGGTATGTGCGAGCAAGACAGTTTTCTTTCATTGCTTGTAACAGAGGGCAATGCGATTCTTTCGTATCCCGACGGCAATATTCATCTTAAAAAGGGTGACAGTCTTTTTATTCCTGCCGGTCTTAGGTTTGCGCTTTCGGGTAAGGCGGAAATAATTTGCTCGAGGGTATAAAATAATACTTGTGTTTCACGGTTTTTTAATATATAATTATGGAAAAGGCAATTATTGCCGTATTTTAAGGAGAGAATACATATGGAAAACAACAACTATGTTCCGAACGAAAATCAGCAACCGGTGTATGAGCAACCCGTACAGCCCGCTTATGCTCAACCCGAACAACCGACTCAGCCTGTTTATGCACAGCCCGTTGCGGCACCTGTGCAACAACTTGAATCACTTGCTTCTTCGGCGCTTACGATGGGTATTTTGAGTTTGGTTTTCGCCTGCACGTTTTTTATCAGTTTCCTCGGAATAGTATTCGGTGCTATCGGTAAAGGCAAAGCAAAACAGTTTGCACTTTTGAACGGTCTGCCCGCAGGTAAGGCCAAGGTAGGCAGCATACTCAGCACGGCAGGTCTTATAGTGGGAATAATTATGACGGTGATATTGGTAATTTATATTATTGTCATCGCCGCTTCTATTGCAGGCTTAGCTTATTGATCGGTTCTTTCAGGGCAACATTAACCGTTGCCCTGTTTTTCTGTTGATGATATCGGCATTTTGAAAGGCAGAGTGTTATGGCAAGAATTTATTCTTCTTTAGATCAACTTATCGGCGGGACACCGCTGTTGAGACTTTGTAATATTGAAAAGGAATTCGGACTTACGGCGCGACTTCTTGCCAAACCGGAATATCTTAATCCCGCAGGTTCCGTAAAAGATCGTGTGGCGCTTTCAATGATAAATGATGCCGAAGAAAATGGAATTTTGAAGTCGGATTCGGTTATAATCGAACCGACTTCCGGCAATACGGGTATCGGACTTGCGGCGGTTGCCGCGGCAAGGGGATACAGGGTGATAATCGTTATGCCCGATACAATGTCGGTCGAGCGGCGCATACTTATGACAGCATACGGTGCCGAGTTGGTGCTTTCCGACGGAAAAGCGGGTATGGCGGGCGCTATAAAACGCGCGGAAGAACTTGCCCGTGAAATTCCGAACGCCTTTATTGCGGGGCAGTTTGTAAATCCCTCTAACCCCAAAGCGCATTTTAATACCACGGGTCCCGAAATTTATCGCGATACCGACGGCGAAGTGGACTTTTTTGTTGCGGGAATCGGTACCGGCGGCACTGTCACCGGCACGGGACGGTATTTGAAATCGCAAAATCCCGATATAAAGATCATAGGTGTCGAACCTGTGTCATCAGC
>CAZGRC010000155.1:0-3409 GCA_964528125.1 uncultured Ruminococcus sp. | reverse complement strand
CAATTTCGTATCCGAAGTCGAGCAGTGCGTTAAGGTCACTGTATATCGCTTTGCGTTCGGCATCCACACCGCGTTTGGCAAGCAAATCGCAAATTTCATTTGCACTGAGCGGATGTTCTTCGTCACTGTTTTTTCGAAGAATATCGATGATGTGCAAAAGTTTTATTTTTTGTCCGTTTCTTGCCGCCATTGTTCTACCGCCTTTGAAAATTCTTCATATGAAAAAATCGCGTTCACGGCATCAAGTAATGCGTTTGCCGAAATTCCCGTGGGAAGCCCCGCAAATCGTGCAAAACCGTCGCGGGCGCGGGCGCTGTTTTCTCCGCCCGAAAGTCCGAGTTCAAAGAAATCGCCCTTGCCGACCCGTCGCCGTTTCGCTGTAACCTCATCCGATGTGATACCGCTTCGTTCAAAAGCGGAAATCAAGACCTCTTTGGACATACCCTCAACACCGAGAAGTCCCTGTTTTCCGGCGTGCGATTTTCGCTTTTCCTTTCCGGAAAGTTGCGGAATATAGACATTTACAATGCTGTCTTTGGGACAAATGCGCTTTAAATGCGAGCGTATCAGTGCGCCGGCGCTGTCGCTGTCGGTAACAACCACAATCCCGTGCTTTTGTGCAACGGTGCGAATGAGATTGCATTTTTCTTTGTTTTTGAATATACCGAATCCGTCGGTGGTGATTATTGTCGCATCAACAACATTTTCAAGCGTTATCTTATCATACTTGCCTTCAACGATAACCGCCTGTCTTAGCCTAATCAACCGAATCACCCTTTATGATGATGTAAACCAGCCGCACGGTTAACTGCTCAAGCACGACCCTCGGGTCAAGTCCCGTGCTTTTAAGACCCCTTTCGGCTTCAAGAATAGCCTCAAATCCGAGTGATATGCGTTTGGAATCCAGTTTTTTAAGGTCGGATGCCGCGCGTTCCAACACAAATGCACGGTTTTTATAACCGAAATCCTTTGCAACCTGCTGTATTGTAACACCGCTTTTTCGCGCAGCGTGAACGCGATAGATATCGATATATGACGATGCCGCCGTATGAAGAATTATCATCGGTTCAATCCGCATAAAGAAGAGTTCGTCAAGAAGGCGCAGTGCGCCTTCCAAATTGCAGGCAAGTACCTGTTTCATATAATCGTAGACCGAAGCTTCAACCGATTTCACGCACACACTGTCAACGGCGGATTTGTCGATAACACCGCCTGCGGCAAAACCGCAAAGTTTATCGAGCTCGTTTTTAAGTGTGGAAATGTCGTCGCCTACCGTTTCCACAACATAGCGTGCTACGGAAGAATCCATACTGCATTTGCGCTTGGCGGCGCCGTCGGTTAACATTTTAATAAGTTGGGCGGGTCTTCGGTGGTCAAGACAAACCGCATGTCCGCCGCCCTTTTCCGCAGCGGCGATAAGTTTTTTTGCCTTACTTGCACGTTTATAGTCAAATTCGACACTGTCGAATCTCAAAACAAGAACACAGTCGTCATTTGTTTCGCAAAGCAGGGTGCAAAGTTTGTCAAAATCGGATTTTGAAGCGTGCTCAAAATCATAATCCGTAAGGGTGACACACTTTTTTTCTGCCATCATAGGCATTTGTGCCGTCGCATTATATACCTGTTGAAGATCGGCATCGCCCTCGAATTTGCAGAGATTGAAAAACGGGTCACCGTCATATGATTTTTCGCTTATTTTATCGGCATAAAATTTTTTCAGATACGGATCGTCCCCGAAAAGCAGATAAACAGGTGCGATTTTCCCTTTTGAAATTTCGGTATTCAGTGCGTCTTCAAAAATCACAGGCACGGTGATTGCCCCCTTTTCTCTTTTAACTTTTTTAATTTTAACAGATTTTCTTTGTATTTACAATACTTTATTAAGACGAGTACGGCAAATATCGCAAATATTGCGGGCAAAACCGCAAATCTCCCCACGTTTATGACCGCACTTTTTCTCCCCAGCAGTTCGATAATATAATTTATATATTTTACGGCAATTTCGCAAAGTATGAATATTCTGTCGCAAAAGGAGGAAAAATGCGGTACGAGATTCAAAAGAATACCCGCCGTTGCAATAATGAGCGCCGCAGACACCGCATAGGTTATTAAAATATTTGTTACAGGTGCTGTCAGCGACACGGTGCCGAAACGGTATATCAAAACAGGCAGTGTCATAAATGTTGCCGAAAGTGTGACACACAGCATATTTGCCGTATTAAGTATAAAACGGTTTTCAATGTGGGTTGCTCGCTTGAAAAGGCGCATTATTTCGGGAGAGAGTGCCAACACGGCATAGGTTGAAAGCAGTGACAGTTGGAATGCTACGCTGAATATGGCAAACGGAGAACGAAACAGTATAATCACAATCGCCGTGCCCATGGAATTCACCGAATCGTTATCACGTTCGATAAGCGGAGAAAACGCCGACACAACAAACATAAGCCCCGCGCGCATTATCGACATCGTAAATCCGCAGACTGCGGCGATAAAAAATACCGAAATGATTGAAACGCTCGCACACAAGAATCGGTTTTTGCCGAAAAATTTCAGTATAAAATCAACCGCACCCATTATTATCGAAAGGTGAAGTCCGGATACAACCATAATGTGACTGACTCCTGCACACCGCACCGTATCGGAAAAATCTTCGGTAAGAAATGTGCGTTCTCCCGTGACAAGTGCATTCATTGTGGCGGCGCTTTTGTAGGACATTTTGCCGAAAAGTGTGTTGCAGACGTATTTTCTGACCGAATCTATCATCTTGCCGAAACGGTTGGGCGAAAGTTTACACGTCTGCTTTTTAAGTTCGCATTTTGCCAAAATGTTTTCGGAAAGTCTGCTTGCACGGTATGCGGAGTTTTGGTCTTCTTTTATTACGATTACAGCCGAAATTCTGTCACCTCGGCTATAATCGCGGGATTTATAATAGGACATACGGAGCTTTGTACCCCGCGGTATACCGTCGCCTTTTGCAGATACGGTAACCGTACAGTAATTATCGGTTATCTGCTCATCTTCGCAAAGGGTTAGTTCGGCAAATGTTTCTCTGTCGTACAAGAGCGAAAGTTTATCGATTTTTTGATAGCATATCATAAGCGAACCCAAAATCGCAAGCACCGTTACCGTGACAGCCAAAAGTCGCTTGTCGTATTTTAAAAAGAGTGCAAAAACCAAAACAACCGCTGTTGCGAAAAGGGCAAACAGCGGCAATAATTTTCTGTAATAAAACGAAAGGATCGAAACGGCGCAACAACACACGGCGCCGACCGCCATCGGACGCTTTATAAAAATATTTTTATTATTCGTCAAGTGCGCATACATCGTCATATGTTTCACGTCGCACGGCAACATAATCGTTGCCGCCTGCAAGCATTATCACGGGAGGCCGCGGCACACGGTTATAGTT
>CAZGRC010000154.1:0-3421 GCA_964528125.1 uncultured Ruminococcus sp. | reverse complement strand
GTATAACATCACGGATATTTTGCATACCCGTTACATACATAATAATGCGCTCAAGTCCGAGTCCGAAACCGCTGTGCGGAACCGAACCGAAACTGCGAAGCGAAATATAGTCCTCATAATCTTCAACGGTCATACCGCGAACCTGCATTGCGGAAAGCAGTTTGTCAAGGTCTGCTTCGCGCTCACTGCAACCGATAATTTCACCGACACCGGGCACCAAAAGGTCGGTTGCGGCAACCGTTTTTCCGTCGGGATTCTGTTTCATATAGAAGGATTTGATTTCTTTCGGATAATCGGTAAGGAATACCGGCTTTTTGCAGATTTCTTCGGTTATATAGCGCTCGTGTTCGGTCATAAGATCACAACCCCACTCAACCGGATATTGAAATTTAACATCGGCTTTTTTGAGGTGTTCGATTGCCTCGGTATAGGTCATAACGGCAAAATCATGTGAAACAACGCTTTTCAGCTTATCTATAAGACCTTTTTCAAAACGCGCGTCAAAGAATTTCAGCTCTTCGGGGCATTTTTCAAGCACGGTATTTATAATGTGCTTAATAAGGTCTTCGGCAATCTCGATTATATCGGGAAGTTCGGCAAAAGCAACTTCGGGCTCAACGTGCCAAAATTCCGCAACATGGCGCGGAGTATTGCTCTTCTCCGCACGGAAAGACGGACCGAAGGTATAAATCTTGCCCATTGCCATTGCGGCAACTTCACCCTCAAGTTGTCCCGAAACCGAAAGTGCGGCACGGCGACCGAAGAAATCGTCTGCGTTATAGTCTTCCTCGTTTTTATATTCGTTGCTGTAACCTATTGTAGTGACCTTAAACATTTCACCGGCGCCCTCACAGTCGCTTGCTGTGATGAGCGGGGTATGAATATATACAAATCGACGGCTCTGGAAAAATTCGTGTATGGCGGCGGAAACCACCGAACGCACGCGGAACACGGCATTAAATGTGTTTGTGCGCACACGAAGCGCCGGTATTGTGCGAAGATATTCCAGTGTATGACGCTTTTTTTGAAGCGGATATTCGGGCGGACAAACACCCAAAACCTCAATATTTTCGGCATTTATTTCAACCGAATCCTCCGCGACAACCGATTTCACAACACTACCCGTAACTTTAAGCGATGTGCCGAGCTTAAGATATGCCGACGGGTCGGAAATAACAGACTTGTCAATTACTATTTGCAGGTGATTGAGCGAAGTACCGTCATTCATCTCCAAAAAAGCCATATTTTTTGAATCACGCGAGGTACGCACCCATCCGCAAACCGTGACGTCGGTGCCGATAAGTTCCTTTTTCTCAAAAATATCCGCAATGTCAATGTGTTTCATTTTTTTACACTCCCAAAATACTTCTAAAATACAAAAAGCGCCTATTTGTCCCTTGTTTTTTAGGACGAATAGACGCATTATCCGCGGTGCCACCTAATTTACCGTTCGTAAAAAACGGTCACTTCCGACCAGACAGTCGTACCGACTTAACGCGTCGGACACGGCGCACCTAATAGGGTTTAAAACCTTTTCAGATTGCAGCTCATAAGTGTTCTTCCCGTCGTGCGTATGACCGCGTTCGCACTGTCCGCGGCTCACTTTGCACCGTTTACGGCGGTACTTTTCTCAGTCACAGCTTTTCGGCATATTTTTATCATTATATGCGAATTATAACACCAAAATATCACTTTGTCAATGTTTTTATAACGATTTACTACCGTTTTTCTATAGGTATATAATTACGGCGGGGATGCACTGCCATATACGCCGGACGAATGATTTTGCTTGCATTTACAAGCTCTTCAATGCGGTGCGCACTCCAACCCGCAATTCTCGCAATGGCAAAAAGCGGGGTGTAAAGTTCGTGAGGAAGCCCGAGCATATCATAAACAAATCCGCTGTAGAAATCGATGTTGGCACTGACCCCCTTATACATTCTGCGTTCACCGGCAATAAGTTTCGGAGCAAGCGCTTCAACCTTTGAATAGAGTTCATACTCTTTTGAAAGACCCTTTTCTTCCGAAAGACTTTTTACAAATGAACGGAACACCGTCGCCCTGGGGTCGGATGTCGAATATACCGCATGACCTATGCCGTAGATAAGTCCCGCACGGTCAAACGCCTCTTTATGAAGAATCTTTTGAAGATATGCGGCTATTTCCTCATCGTCTCCCCAATCTTTGACATTCTGCTTAATATTATCAAACATCGCACAGACCTTTATATTGGCACCGCCGTGTTTCGGACCTTTAAGCGAACCGAGCGCCGCCGCAATGGCGGAATAGGTGTCAGTTCCCGAAGACGTTACCACGTGGGTAGTAAATGTGGAATTGTTGCCGCCCCCATGTTCCGCGTGAAGCACCAACGACAGGTCGAGTATTTTTGCTTCAAGTGGGGTGTATTTGCTGTCGATTCGCAAAAAATGCAAAAGATTTTCGGCGGTGGAAAGTTTGGGATCGGGTTCGTGAATAAAGAAACTCTTATAATCACGCAGATAATAATTGTATGAATTATAGCTGTACGCCGAAAGCATCGGGAAAGTCGCAATCAGTTGCAGACACTGGCGAAGCACGTTTTCAACACTTGTATCGTCGGGATTATTGTCATAGGAATAAAGGGTGAGCACACTTCGCGCAAGTGAGTTCATCATATCTTTTGACGGCGCTTTCATTATAATATCGCGCACAAAAGATGCGGGAAGCGAACGGTATTCGGCAAGAACACCGCAAAATTCGTCGAGCTGTTCTTTTGCGGGTAGTTCACCGAACAGCAACAGATATACGGTTTCTTCAAAACCGAAACGGTCGTCGCAAATAAATCCTTCAACCAATTTTTCAACATCATATCCGCGATAATAAAGTTTTCCCTCACACGGTTGTTCAACACCGTCAACCGTTTTTTTGGATATGATTTCGGATATTTCGGTAAGACCGGTCAATACACCTTTTCCGTTTAAATCGCGCAGACCGCGATTCACCTTGTGCTCAATATACATGGCGGGCTCTATCCCGTTGCTTTCGGTACACAGTTCGGCATATTTTCGGATTTCCGGTGTTATGGCGGAATAATTCTTTTCGGGATTCAGATTCATTCTTGACCTTCTTTCGTAAATTTTAAAATTTGAATGTAATGATTATATGATACAATCATTATAACACGAAAAAATTTTCCAAGTGCGAAATTTTTGTGAATAAATTTCGGTAAAAAAATTTTAACCCTAAATCTCATTTTGAAATTTAGGGTTATTCATCAAGTTGGGACAGCCCAAAAGCTGTCCCGTTTTCTGGTGACCCGGACGGGATTCGAACCCGTGTTACCGCCGTGAAAGGGCGGTGTCTTAGGCCTCTTGACCACCGGGCCGTTGGTGGCTGTAATTGGATTCGAACCAATGACACTGCGGGTATGAACCGCATGCTC
>CAZGRC010000153.1:0-3431 GCA_964528125.1 uncultured Ruminococcus sp. | reverse complement strand
GCGACCCAAATATGCCGCTTGCTGTTTATCAAAGTACATTTTTCAAAAATGATTTGCGGTGAATTTCGCATAAGCCGTGTTCTTTTATGGCGGCATAATGTGCTTTCGTACCGTAACCCTTATGTTTTTCAAAGCCGTATTGCGGGAATTTTTCGGCATATTCCAACATCAAACGGTCACGCGTAACCTTTGCCAAAATCGATGCCGCCGCAATCGAAAACGACTTTGAATCGCCTTTAACCACCGTTTTGCACGGAACCTCCGCACCTTTCGGCACGCGGTTACCGTCAATAAGTGCCAAATCAGGTTTCACCGACAGACCTGCGATTGCACGGTTCATTGCAAGATAGGTCGCCTCAAGAATATTAAATTCTTCAATTTCTTCAAGCGTGCCGTAGCATACGGCATAAGCAATCGCCTTTTTTTTAATTACATCATAAAGTTTTTCACGTTTCGATTCACTCAACTTCTTGGAATCGTCAAGACCCTCGATAGCGCAGTTATCGGGCAGAATTACCGCCGCCGCACAAACTGGTCCTGCAAGCGGACCGCGTCCCGCTTCGTCAACGCCGCACACAAATCTACATCCCTCGGCTTTAGCCTCGGTTTCAAGCTCAAAATCAGGCATTTCCCCCCGCCCTTTCAAGTGTGATTCTACCGAGTCTTTGATTTCTGAATTCTTCAAGCAACATATTCGCCGCACGTTCGGTATCAACCTCGCCGCCGCGCATCATCATACCGCGCTTTTTGCCGATTATGCAAAGGTCATCATACGCTTCGCCGGTAAACTCGGCAACACCGTAACGTTCATATAAACGTTCGGGATACATTTGAGTCAGTATTTCAAGAAGTCGCATGGCAAGCAGTTCGGTATCGAGAATTCGGTCGGTCACGGCACCCGTGAAAGCAAGATGTTCACCCACCGTTTGATCTTCAAATTTATGCCACAGCACTCCCGGAGTATCAAGCAGTTCAAGTTGCTTATCAATGGTAAACCATTGATTTCCGCGCGTAACACCCGGACGGTTTTCAACCTTGGCGCGCGCTCCGCCGGCAATGCGGTTTATAAAAGAAGATTTGCCGACATTCGGTATACCAACCACCATTATACGGAGTCCCCTGCCGACCATACCCGCATTTTTATAATAGTCGAGTCGATCCGACAGTACCGTTTTAACCGTTTCTTTGAATTCACCGAGCCCCTTGCCCGATTTACAGTCAACAGGTATGGCAATGACCCCCTGCGCCTTAAAATGCCTTATCCAAGCGGCAGTGGCATCGGGGTCTGCCATATCACATTTATTAAGAAGTATAAAATGCGGTTTCCCCGAAATTATACCCGTCAGGTCGGGGTTCCGACTGCTGACGGGTATCCTTGCATCAACTATTTCGGCAACCGCATCCGTAAGTTTTAACATTTCGGATATCTGGCGGCGTGTTTTCGCCATATGACCCGGAAACCACTGAATGCTTTGCGAATTGCCCATATCAGTCAATTCCTCCTATTCTGTTAAAAGGATATATTCTGAATACCGCGTGTCCCAAAATATATCTGGTATCTATCATTCCGTTGTTACCTATCCAAGAAGCACGGCTGTCAAGCGAATCATTGCGGTTGTCACCCAAAACAAATACACAGCCCTCATCAACGGTAACGGGAAATGTTATATCATATTTTAAATTGGTCGGTACATCGACAAACTTTTCTTCAACGCCGTCAACATATACCTTTCCCTCGACAAAATCGATATCAACAACCTGACCCTCGGTGGCAATAATGCGTTTTATTATCGGAACTTCGCTTTCAACGCTCAGCGAATTGCTTTTGTTGCGTGAGATAACCACGATATCGCCCACTTTCGGCTTGTAAGCGAAGTTGGTGATGATGACCTTTTCATCCTTAAAAAGCGTATCCTGCATTGACGGACCGTCAATGGTCGCAACGCGAAAAACGAAACTGAAAATAAGCACAACGGCAATCAGTGCCGTCACAACAACTTCAAGCCAATCAAACGCTTCTTTGACCCATGCAGGTGAAGTTTCTTCACCGTTGCCGCCATAATCGGGCGGCATTCTATCCGAAATTTCTTGCGTGTCAGTCTCAATTTCCGTAAAGGATTCTTCCGTAAATTCTTTATTGTATTCTTCCGTAAAAGTCACCTTTCTTTCCGAGGCATCTGCCTAAAAGCAGAAAGGGACAGGCTCGCGCCTGCCCCCTTCCTTCGGTTTTGATTAACCGATAAGTTCCTTAACTTTAGCCGCTTTACCGACTCTGTCACGCAGATAGTAAAGTTTTGCTCTGCGAACTTTACCGAGTCTTACCACTTCAACCTTGGCAACGATCGGTGAATGAAGCGGGAATACACGCTCAACACCGACACCGTAAGAAAGACGGCGA
The DNA here is from genome assembly GCA_964528125.1 of uncultured Ruminococcus sp. Taxonomy (GTDB): domain Bacteria; phylum Bacillota; class Clostridia; order Oscillospirales; family Acutalibacteraceae; genus UBA737. The sequence continues at coordinate 1,033 of CAZGRC010000153.1, read as the reverse complement.
ACGGTGAAAGTCTCTGAAATGCCGCTGTTGTTTTTGGCGATAACGGTTCCTTCAAAAATCTGAATTCTTTCCTTTTCGCCTTCTTTAATCCTTACGTGCACCTTTACAGTGCTGCCGATAATGATTTCGGGGGCATCTTCTTTGAGCATTCCTGCAGTGAGTTCCTTAATTGCGTCCATTGCTGATTCTCCTCCTGTTTTTTTCAGGCGTTCATAGGTTCACCGACCCAGAGGAACGTCCGCTTCAATGTCGAAAATTCGGCATTAAACCCACCTTTGAGGCAAGGTGAAATCAAATGCTCGATTATAATAACACAAAAACAAGAAAAAATCAAGTGTTTTTTTGAAATTTATATTTCTCCCCTGTTTTCAAGTGCCAAAACCTCGTCGAAAAGACGTTTAATATCATCAATTGAAGATATTTCACCGCACCTTTTGCGTATTGCCGCCGCGCCGCGCATACCTTTCATATACCAAGCGGTGTGCTTGCGGGATTCAAGTATTGCATTGTGCGGGTCTTTATATATGTGCATTAACTCAATCTGCCGCATACACGTGTTAAGTCTTTCTTCAAGAGTCGGCGGTGTATAAAGCGCGCCTGTTATATAGGCATTTATTTCGTCAAACACAAACGGATTTCCGCAGGCGGCACGTCCCACCATCACAAAATCACAGCCCGTGTATTCGTACATATGTTTTGCGGAAGCACCGTCGGTTATATCTCCGTTGCCGATAACCGGAATTTTAACGGCATTTTTCACCGCTCTTATTGTATCAATGTCGCAGGGCGGTGCATACATCTGTTTTCGTGTTCTGCCGTGCACCGTAACGGCGGCTGCACCCGCCTGTTCGCAAATACGAGCCAGTTCTACGGCGTTTATGTTTTCCTCATCCCAGCCCGTACGCATTTTAACCGTAATCGGAACTTCAGACACCCCGACCGCGGCTTCGACGATTTTACCCGCAAGTTGCGTATCAAGCATAAGTGCACTGCCACCGCCGTTTCCGGCAACTTTCGGCGCAGGACACCCCAT
>CAZGRC010000152.1:0-3457 GCA_964528125.1 uncultured Ruminococcus sp. | reverse complement strand
GCGGCAACACCGCCCTTTGCAATCGGGAAAAGCGTGTCGATTACACGCTGACCCGTAACAAGCGGAATATCGGGGGACAATTTGTGTTTGTAAGGTCTGCCCACACGAACAGGCCACGACTGCATAAGCCCGAGGGACACTTCACCTTTAGCGGTTTCTATTTTATATACCGTATCTTCTACGGTATATTCACCGCCCGATATCGCCGTAATTGTACCGTTACAACCTTTCGGCACCATAATCTTGTGCTTTACGATATCGGTTTCATTCACCGTACCGACTGTATCACCCGCAACAACGGCATCACCGACAGCCTTTGCAGGTTCAAATTTCCACTTTTTTTCGCGTGAAAGCGACGGCACTTCAACCCCGCGCTGAAGATTTGTCCCGCTTATCTTCATAATTTCGTCAAGTGGGCGCTGAATCCCGTCGAATATTGAACCGATAAGTCCCGGGCCGAGTTCGACACTAAGCGGTTTTCCCGTGGATACCACCTTTTCTCCGGGACCGAGTCCCGCCGTTTCCTCATAAACCTGAATGGAGGCGCGATCCTCATGCATTTCTATTATTTCGCCGATAAGGTGCTGGTCACTTACCCTTACAACATCGTACATATTGGCATTGCGCATACCCTCGGCTATAACGAGCGGTCCCGCAACCTTGGTTATAATTCCTTCGGTCATTATATGATCACCATATCCTTTCTCGACCGTAAAATACGATAATAAACCCGAATCGGTATAATTTGTTATATTTGTCTCCGCACAATGGCTATTCTTTATTGAAAATAATATCCGAGCCGACTGCTTTTTCGACTGCGGCTTTAAGTCGCGCCATACCGATTCCCGTGTTCCCGACAACTCCGGGTATGGGCACAACGGCGGGGGCGATTTTTTTATCTGTAACGGCAATTTCTTCCGAAAGTATATCTGCCAAATGCTCGGTTACATAAATCACACCGTATCCCGAATCGGCAATTTTTTTGAACCTTTCGTGCGCGACGGAATCGTCATCACAAGGAAAAATGTCAAGACCTACCGCGGCAAAGCTTTTTACGCTTTCCGTATCGCCCAAAACCGCAATCTTAACCATAAAGTTCACGCAACTTTCCCAAAGTTTTTTCCTGTGACTGACCTGTTTTTATCCCGCTGTAAACTATGCGAAGATTTTTCAATTCGTAAAGCCGCGCCATCATATAACCCACTGCGGGTTCAGCACCCATTGTAATAAAGCGCGCTTTTTTCGCAACCGACATAATAAAGTTATCACAGTAACGCTCAAATTCATCGGGTGAAATTCTGTACGCTTCGGCGGCACCCCTGCCTATATTTCCGGCAAGCGGAAGTATATCGAGTAAATTTTCCACCCCGCCGAGTGCCGCTTTTTTTATGCGTTGTGCTCCGATATAACCCGTGTCGACCAACGTTGCATCAAGAAATGCCGCTCCTTTCTCCGCCTTGGCAGCACGAATTGCGGACTTAGTATTTGCAAAAAACACAGACGCACGGATAAGTTCGGCTGTGTAGGCGCTTTTAAAACCTTTTTCTCCGACCATATCCAGCTGTGCCCGCATACACGCCGCATCAAGCACACCGTCCGCCAGTTGCGAATCCCCCGTCGAAATGAGAAGTTCATACGCTCGCGCAGCACCCTCACGCATATATTCCGGCAGCATATCAAAACGCTTTTGTTTAACCGCACTTTCCATAACTTCGACGGGAATATTATTCGGTCGCATAAGAAAATCCGAATAATCGAGTGATTTTATAACGCCCTTAAGCACAGCTTTGAAGTTATGAAAATCATTTTCTGCAATGAATGGTGCCAAAACCAACCTATCGGGAATAATATCTTCCAAATAAATCCAAAGAGCGTTCAAACTGCTTTCAAGAATGGCGAGAACGTCTTCCGTGCCGCGTTCTCCCATTCCCCTGTCGGCAAGTGCGTGCGCCAGTTCAGATATGCTTTTCAAAGAAGTCAGTTGTGCAAAATCGCTGTCACGAAGCAGAGTGTTCTCCCGTGCACGAAGATTTCCTATAGCAAATCCGTAGGACTTTTCCGCCATCGTTACACCTCATTTAAACAAAATATCGTTGACACAGTCAACCAATTCGCTCATCCGTTCCCGCACAAGTGCAGATGGTTCGGCAGTAATTTCAATATTACCGCATTTAAGTATAAATCCGCCGTTTATATCGACATAACCGTCCGACACGGTGATTCCCGTGTCGGCAAGAGCTTCTTTAAAAAGCGAAATATTGCGCTTGCTGTCCCGCTTTGCAAGGGAGATTTCTCCCTTGCATCCGCTTTTCTCGGCAATCGATGCCAAAAAGGTAAAATATTCACGGTCGGGCATCGAATTTATGCGTTCGGCTGCTTCACCGAGCACACGTTCGATTTCACCGCGCTTTGTCGAAAGAACGGCATCCCTGACAATAAGCGCCGCACCCGATTTTCCCGTGTTGCGAATGAGCACCGCCTTTTTTTCGGCATCTTTTGCAATTTCTTCAACCTGCAATTCGGTTTCTTTTTTTGCTTTTGCGATAATTTCCCGCGCCGTCATTTCGGCAGAAGATATTATACCCGCGGCTTCGTCTTCGGCTTCACCGATTATGCCGCTGATTATTTTCTCGGCAGACGTCATTTTCTTTCCTCCGATTAAATGGCGATAACCGAAAGCAACGATACGAGAAATGCAAGAAGTGCATATATCTCAACCAGCGTTACGGAAACCATTGCCTTGGAAAATTCACTGTCATGCTTTGCAACAAGAGAAATACCCGCAACGGCGGCTTTCCCCTGTGCGATACCCGAAAATAGCCCGCCGAAAGCAATGGGCAGACAGGCGGCAAGATACAACAGCCCTTCCTGTAAGGTAAGTCGCGATACCGTACCTCCCAAAACACCGATATTGAGCATTACGAGGAATGACACGATAAATCCGTAAAGCCCCTGTGTTCCCGGAAGAAGTTCCAAAACCAGCATTTTACCGAATTTCGAGGAATCTTCGGATAAAACCCCCATACCGGTTTCGGTTGCCATACCGACACCCTTTGCAGAACCGATACCGGCAAAAATTGTTGCCATAGCCGCACCGAAAAGTGCCAAAACAGTTCCTAATGTCATAATCAATTTTCCTCCTTGACGGCATTTTTAACGCCGACATATTTATTTTTTAACGAGAAGGCTTTAAAGGGTCGTCCGCCGCCTTCGTAAAATTTTGAAAAAAGTTCAACATATTGCAAACGAAGTGTATGAACATATGCGCCGAGTGCGTTGAGTGCAAAACAGAGCGCATGACCCACAATAAACATAACAATCATAAGAATAATTCCTATGATACCGTTGCCCGCCAATGTGCCGAGCAGATTGAAAACCGCACCCATAGCAGCGGTCGTGAGACCGAGTGCCATAAGTCGCGAAAATGACAGCAAATCGCTCACATAACCCGTTATAT
>CAZGRC010000151.1:0-3477 GCA_964528125.1 uncultured Ruminococcus sp. | reverse complement strand
TATCTCGCATATCGCAACCTCCTTTAAGTTTCTACCATAATTGTACTCGAAACGGCGGATATAATCGAATGTGTGGATATGAATATTTGACTCTGTTTGTGACTTGCTAAATGTTCCTATTTTAACCGTCGGCACATATCGAATATTCTTAAGGGATTTGACTTTATGAATACTCGATTTTTTTAGGCTCTTACCCCAACTATCGACAAAGAGCCAATAAATATTAAAGCGAATCTTTTTACGGCAAAAGTCTTTTAACCGCATTATAAGAAGTGAAAATTTCGTCATAGTCGGTATAAGCATCGCGGTAGACCTCAATAAGCGCGGAGCCGTTGTAACCGAGGGTATCGGCGGTTTTAAAAAACTCTTTAAAATCAAAATTTCCGTTTAGCGGCAAAAGGCAATCGTGTTCGGTGGTGTGGTCGCTTATATGTAAATGACGGACATTTTTATGAACGGCGCGAAGTGCATCGGCGGGAGAATAACCGCCTCTTATCGCCTGTTTTACATCAAGACAAAATCCGACTTCGTCACCGAGGTTTTCTGCCATAAAACGCAGAGCTTCAATACTGCCGGCACGGTGATTTACCACATTTTCCTGCAATAACACGGCACCGTTTTCTTTGACGACGCGGGAAACGGCGGCAAATCTTTCACAGTATATCATATCATCTATTGCACGGTTGGGTTTTCCGCCGTGCATTATTATATATTTTGCGCCGAGTTTTGCGGCGATTTCGGCATAGCGTTTAAATTGCTCAATGCCGATTAAATAGCGGCGTTTATAATCCGAAAAAAGCATAAACGATTCGGCAAGCGACATCGTCGGATGAACCGAAGTGACTGTGATTCCGTATTCGTTTTTGATTTTCAGCAAAAGGTCGGTGAAGTCGTTTGTGAGTTCACTTTCGGCGTTGAAAAAAATCTCGGTATATTCAACACCGGACTTTGCAACGGTTTCAAAAGCAATTTCGGTTTCGAGCGGGTAAAAGCAGGCGGTTGATACACCTATATTCATAACGATTCCTCCGGTGTTACAAAGACGGTTTTGTTTGTTGTGTATATTACCATACCGGGCTTGGCGCCGTTCGGTTTTTTGACAAATTTTATCGGTGTATAATCAACGGGAACATTTGAAGAGGTGGCGGCTTTGGAATTTTTTGCGGCAAGGCGTGCCGCAAAAAGCACTGTTTCTTCACTGACATCGTTGCCGCCGCACATAACAACAACATGGGAACCGGGTATTCCCTTAACATGGAACCACAAATCACCCTTTGAGGCGAGGCGGGTGGTTATGCTGTCGTTTTGTGTGTTGTTTTTGCCGACAAGAATGCGATAACCCTCGCGACTTTTAAATTCGGCGGGGGGAGATGAAATTTCGCGTTTGTGACTGCGGGCAGCGAAGCGAATATACCCCGCATTGGAGAGTTCTTGCCGTATTTCGGAAATATCGGCGGCACAGGTACAGCGGGAGATGCTCTCAAGCACCGATTGCAGGTATTCGATTTCGGCAGCATCGGTTTCGATGAGTTTTGTGAGGGTTTGTTCTGCGTTGTAACTTTTTTTGTAGTCCTTGAAATATTTTGCGGCATTTGCGGCGGGGGAAAGCGCGGGATCCAATGGAATTTTTATCGTAGCGAGATTTTCATCATAAAAATTTTGAACCTCCGCAACACGGATTCCGTTTTGCAAAATATGAAGATTTGCCTTTATCAGTTCGCCGTATATGCGCAGATTTTCCCTGTTGCGACAGGATTTAAGTTCCTCACGGCGAACGTTGAGACGCTTTTCCGCGCGGGAAAGCGCAGTGTTCAGTAGTTTAAGTATATCCGATGCCAGTCTTTGTATATTTGCGGCGGATTCGCGCTCGCGGTAATATGCATCAAGCAGTTCGGAAAGGGTGGGATATTCCTTTAAAGTATACATTCCGCCGTACTGAGTTATATCGGTATAAGAAAAATCTGCAGGGGTGCCGTCGGGTTTCAACAATAGGCAGGGTGTGCTTTCACCCTTGAGATTTGAAATAATCTGATTTAGTATGCGCACCGTTTCCGCACGGTCGTCAGGAGAAAACGGGCGGTCATCTAAACCGATACGGTGAGATATTTCTCGACAGATAAGGGGAGAAAATCCGTCAATTACGGTGAGAAGTGCTTTTGAAAGCGGAATATCGCCGCATTCTGAAAGTCGGTCGGTGATGGCTTCGGCAGTTGTTACGGTGGGGTCAAGTTTCCCCTGTGATTCGGGATATTCATACATTGCACCGGGATGTATAAGGCGGCGGGATGTTTCGATATCACTGCGGCGTACGGCATCGAGAATGCGACCGTCGTTTGAAACGAGAATAATATTGCTTTGACTTCCTATCAGCTCACAGATTATGCGCATGGTAACGCGGTCGCCCATTTCGCTCATGGTTTCAAAGTTGAGCTCAATTACCCGTTCGAGATTTTTGCCGACTGCACCCAAAAAGCGGGCGGAAGAAAAATATTTTCTTGTGAGCATACAAAACATCGGTGGGGATGCGGGATTATCGAATTTTTCCTCTGTGAATTGAACGCGTGCACTCCCCGATTTTGCCGAGATAAGCAATTTTTTCGCGAAACCTTTTTTGCGTAGCAAAAATACCAGCACATCGCGGGACGGCTGGTATATTTTGTCAATATGAGAATTCACTGCGGTATTAAGTTCCGAAATCATTTTATAGGTAAAACCGCCGTCAAAAGCCATTGTGATCCTCCAAAAGTTTTTCAAGTTCTTTACACGCCATATGCCAATATTCATATTCGGCACGGCGGTCGGGCACATTTTTCAAAGAACGGACACACTTAAAGCACCTGTTATACTGTTTTTTTATGTATGCGGCGCCCGCTGGTGTATCGGCGGAAACACTGCCTATAAGTTGTTGCACGGTGTCGATATCGCGTTGCTTACCGTCGAAACGGGTCAATATGACCGACTGCACCTTGCGGTGTTCGCAGACGGCGGTTTCACACAGTGGGTTGAAACCGTTTTCGGCAAGATAGCGGCGCAGATGGTCGGTACCGGTCATAGCCTGCAAGATAAATGTTACCGACGGGTCTTTTGAAAATTCCCAACGGTCTATAATTCCGCTTATCACCTCGCCGCCCATACCCGCTATTATCACGGTATCGGCATCCTGTTTTGTGACATTGCAAAGCCCGTCGCAAAGCATTAAACGCACACCGTCTGCACCGTAGCGTTTTATGCACTCTTCGGCGCGGCGAAGCGGCAATGTATTGATGTCGGTTGCGCAAACCGATACGGTTTCGCCTTTAAGAAAAAGATAGGCGGCAAGAAGTCCGTGATCGGTGCCGACATCGCACACTTTGGCGCCTTTCGGCACAAGTGATGCAATCAGCGACAACCGCGGACCGAGGTTCGGTAAAATTTTATTATTTATCTGCAAAATATTTGTTCAACTTCTCAATAAGTGCATCGGGATCGGTGTTATGA
>CAZGRC010000150.1:0-3506 GCA_964528125.1 uncultured Ruminococcus sp. | reverse complement strand
CCATATAACGGCACAGTAAGAAGCCGATGTTTTCACCGTTTCCGAAACATATCCGAGCACCGTTTTTTCTTTGCCGTAAACATAGAAATCCACCGTGAGATAGGAAATACCGTTTTCTTTTTCGGTTTTAAAGGCAACATCTTTTAAGACCTGCTTTTTACCGTCTCTGCGCACCGTAATGTCAATCTTGCCGTCTTCGATATTCGTAAATGCATAACTGAGATCATAGGTTGTAAAAATGTGTCTGCCGTCAACCTCGACAATTTTATCACCGACGCAAAGCCCCGACTGTTCACTCACGGCATTTTCGTGAAATTCCGCAACCGTTGTTGTGGAAAATCGCTTTTGAGGAGTCAAAACAATCGCCACTATCACAAGCCCCGCAACAAGATTGAACACGGCACCCATAACAACAATGATGAATCTGCGCCACGCCGCTTTATTGCAAAAAGCGCGGGAATCGTTGCTTTCCTCGTCTTCACCTTCCATAGCACAGTAACCGCCGAGCGGCACAAGATTTACGGCATATCGGGTTTCGCCCTTGCCCCACGAAAACAGTTTGGGACCGAAGCCGACAGCAAATTCGTTTACACGAACCCCCAAAAGCTTAGCCGCAATAAAATGACCGAATTCGTGGATTATGATAAGCATTATGAATATGAGCACCGCCACCGCATACGGCCAAATGTTATTCCAGATATTGAGTACAGCAGAAATAAAAATCACACCCTAAAAAATCAAAATCAAAAACCGCACTTTTCACGCACAAGGCGACGTGCCGCGGCATCGGTTTCAAAGATATCTTCAACGTTGAAATCCTTTTTGTCAAAGGCATTTTCCATTGCTTCTTCAACAAGTTCGGCAATTTTAAGAAATTTTATTTTACCTTCAAGGAAAAGTGCTACCGCTTCTTCATTAGCCCCGTTTGCCGCCGTGGGATAAAGCCCGCCGCGGGTTATCGCTTCAATGCAAATCGGTAAGCATCTGAAGGTCTCACAATCGGGCTTTTCAAAGGTGAGTGTCCCGACCTTAAACAAATCAAGGGTTTCAAACGCAAACTCCGCCCTTGCGGGATATGTCAGCGCATACTGAATCGGCAATCGCATATCTGGCGTACCGAGTTGTGCTATAACCGCACCATCGGTAAATTCTACCGCAGAATGAAGTATGCTTTGTCTGTGAACCACAACTTCGATTTTATCGGCAGTAACTCCGAAAAGCTGTACCGCCTCTATAACCTCCAAGCCCTTATTCATAAGGGTTGCGGAGTCTACCGTTATTTTAGCCCCCATAGACCAGTTCGGGTGCTTAAGTGCTTGAGCGGCGGTAACGGTTTCAAGGTCAGCGGATTTTTTTCCGTAAAAAGGACCGCCCGATGCCGTAAGAATTATCTTTTTAAGTGAATGTTCGTCACTGCCTTGAATCGACTGGAAAATTGCCGAATGTTCACTGTCTACCGGCAAAATTTTAACATTGTTTTCCCTTGCTTTACGGTTTACTATATCACCGCCGGTGACCATAGTTTCCTTGTTTGCAAGTGCAATGTTTTTTCCGCTTTCTATTGCCGCAATTGTGGGCAGTAAACCGGCAATTCCCACTATGGCATTTAAAACGGTATCACCCTTACCGGTTGCAACTTCGATTATGCCATCATTCCCCGAAAGCACTTCTATATCGGTATCGGCAAGTCTGGTTTTAAGGTCTGCGGCGGCGGACTCATCTGCCATTGCAACAAGGAACGGATTGAAACGGCGCGCCTGCTGTTCGGCAAGCGATACATTTTTACCCGCTGCAAGTGCCGTTACGCGATAGCCCTGCTGTGTGCAAACCTCAAGCGCCTGTGTTCCTATTGAGCCGGTCGAACCCAAAATAACAAGTTCTCTCATTTATAATACCCCAAATTGCACACACAAATACAAAAGCGGCGATATAAGAAGAATGCTGTCAACGCGGTCTAAAATACCGCCGTGACCGGGGATAAGATTACTGTAATCTTTAAGCCCGACACTGCGTTTCACCGAGGAAGCGAAAAGGTCACCGAGCATACCGACTATGCAAAGCGGGACGGTAAAAATGAGGGCGGTAAGCAATTTTTCGGTTTGACCGAACGCAAGCACAAAAACAACCGTAAAAACAAGACTTGAAACAATGCCACCGACAGCGCCTTCAACCGTTTTTTTCGGACTGATTTCGGGACAGAGTTTGTGTTTGCCGAGTGTTACGCCGACAAAGTATGCACCCATATCGCATATACTTGAAAAATTAAGCAGCATCAGTAAATAATACAATCCGTTTTCAAAATTTATGACACCGCCGAGGCAGGAAAAAGCAAAGGAAAGCGGAATCGGCATTGCACAAAGTGCCGCAATTTGACCGAGACCGAAATCTTTGTGATTTTTAAGTATCATAATAACGGCATAAATGAAATACAACACCGCAAGCAGTGTTGCCGAAAGAAAAACCTGTTTTGTTTCGACGTAAGAACGGAATCCGGATAAACCGGAATCATTTAAAAGCAAACTTTCGAAAGATTCATCAAGCGCAAATATGTTAAGAAAAGAATATACCGCGGCGCCTATCCACGCAGCTTTTGATCTGATTCCCGCCGCATTATGAAGCAGTTCATATGCCGCACCCGCGGCAAGCAATGCAACAAAAAGGGTTATAAAGACGGGACTGATAAAAGCACCGAGCGCCAAAACCGCGGCAACGACAACACCCATAACAACACCCGAAATGATTCTTGTTTTCATAGTATTACACTCCTCCGAAACGGCGACTTCTTTTGTTAAAATCCTCGATTGCCCTGTCAAGATGTTTCGGCGTAAAATCGGGCCAAAGAACATCGCTGAACCAGTATTCGGCATATGCCGATTGCCAGATAAGATAATTTGAAAGACGATATTCACCGCTGGGACGAATAATAAAATCGGGATCGGGCATACCGGCGGTATAAAGATGTTCCGACACCGTTTGTTCCGTAATATCTTCTGCCGCAATACCGGAATTTATTATATCCTTTACCGCCCGCGTTATTTCATCGCGACCGCCGTAATTTACGGCGATATTCAAATTAAGTCCCGTCGCATCCTTTGAACCGTCCTCAGCCTTGCGGATAAGTTCTTTTATATCGTCATCAAGCAGGTCAAGATTTCCGATGAATTTCACCTTGATGTTTTCATCCTTAAAATTTTCGGCATCTTTGAGATAATCGCGAAGAAGATTCATAATGCCGTTTACCTCTTCTGCGGGTCTTTTCCAATTTTCGGTCGAAAATGCGTAAACAGTGAGGTATTTAAGTCCGATTTTATTGCAGTATCTCGCAATATTTTTAAAGGTCTTCGCTCCCGCCACATGACCTGTCGAGCGCGGCAACGAGCGTTTTTTTGCCCACCTGCCGTTCACGTCCATAATTATACCAATATGTTCGGGCAGATGCAGTTCGACCTGTTTTTTTTTTTTAAAAAGCAATCCAATCCACTCACAAAGCAGACCAAACCGGCGAC
>CAZGRC010000149.1:0-3537 GCA_964528125.1 uncultured Ruminococcus sp. | reverse complement strand
TCGTTATGGTTTGCAAATACGCTGGGTCTGCCGTCCTCCTCATTTCTGATATAATGTTGACCGAGTATCAAATATTCTGCACCGAGTTTTTTAACATAGTCAAGCATACCGTCAAAATGTTCGGGATAATATTCCATTTCAAAACCAACATAAATTTTGATTTTGTCGCTGTATTTTTCTTTGAGTACGTTTAAGGTTGAAATATAGTCTTCCGCATCATTGACCGGCACCCTCCAGTTTGATTGATGACCGTCGGGGTAAAGATATGGCACGTGATCCGAAAAACCCATAATTTTTATTCCGCCGTCAATTGCGGTTTTAATATATTCTTCTTCGGTGCCGGTTGCGTGCCCACACCGAAATGTATGTGAATGATAGTTTGCGTACATATTAAGCCCTCACGATAAAAAGTATTACATAAACAGATTGTATCTTCCGTTTATATTTAAACACAAATGCTGATTTATGTCAAGAAAATACACCCTGCAAAAAGGCAAGGTGTTTTTATTTTGCAAGCGGATGAAAACGCGCATAAGATTCGGTGTATTTGCTTTTTACAAACCGTGCATAAACCTGTGTTGAGGAAATGTCCGAATGACCGAGCATTTCCTTGATATCCTTGAGTTGTGCGCCGTTTTCAAGCAGATGTGCCGCAAAAGAATGGCGCAGTGTGTGCGGTGTGATATCTTTTTTTATTCCGGCACACTCGGCATAGTGTTTAATGATTTTCCAAAAACCCTGGCGCGACATCGGCAGACCGTTCATATTCGTAAACAGCCTGTCCTCTTCGGAATTCTGAACGATTATGGGGCGCACGTTTATTATGTAGTCGGCAAGCGCTCTTACGGCGGCGGGATAAATCGGAACAATGCGTTCATGGCGGCTGCCGCGCATATTGAGAATTCCCACCTGTAAATTTATATCGGAAACCCTCAGCATAATCAGTTCGCTGACCTTTATGCCGGTTGCATAAAGAAGTTCCAACATTGCCTTATCTCTGATAGATTTATAATCATTACCCGACGGTTGTGAAAGCAGTGTCAGGGTTTCACGTTCATCAAGAACTTCGGGCAATTTGCGTTCGGTTCTGTGCGATTTCATACCGTCAGCGGGATTGGCGCTCAAAACACCGAGCAATATAAGATGTTTAAAATAACATCGAAGCGATGCGATTATACGCGATTTTGTCGAGGTGGATTTGCCGAGGAAAGAAAGATAGTCGTTATATTTTTCCACAAAAGAAGCATCGACTTTTTCAATGGAATGTGTCCCGTTCATGGTGCAATAAGAAATAAAAGTGTTTACATCGCGCAGATATGCATCGCGCGTATTGGCGGATGCCTTTTTAACGTTGGTGAGATAATCCTCAAACTCGGTAATATAATCCTTCATATTGCACCTCCTTAAAAAAATCAGTAACCGAAATCGAAAAACTTGAGCAGTGCCGCTGAAAGCACCGCATCGGCAAGAGCCGAAAAAACGCAAAAAAACAAAGCAATACAAAATTTTGAACAGTATTCTTTGAACGGCAAAAAAAGACCCGCACCCGATGCTTTCGGCATGGTCTGCCGCGCTATCTGGGTGGAAAAGGTGAAAGCGTGTCTTGAAGCTGATAAAAAACACACAAAGAAAACGACAGCGGGCGGCATAAGAACGACAGCGTTGAACGCAACACCCTTAAGGGCAAATTCGGCACAAACATCTGCCACAACCGAGCCGTATATAAACCCCAGCGAAGCAACCGTTGCGGGAACGGCAATAAACCCCATAAGCGAACCGCCACCCAAGAACAGAACCAACATAGCGGCGAAATCCGCCATTAAAGAATGGACGAAAACCGCAAAAAATGAACTGTTACTGCGTGCAGTGACAAAACGCGAAATAATGTTCTGTGTAAGTGTTGCAAATGCGTTGTTGCGTGCCGACACAAGAACGCCTGATGTGACCCCCGCGACAAACAGCAAACATATAAGTACAGACAATCGGTTCTTGACAAAAAAATCAATACCGTGTATTTTTCCGAGATTTACTACCGTGCTTTTTCTCATAAAACTTCCACTCCCTGCTTTTCTAAAAAAATATATGCCGGTGGCGGACAAGATATGACAGCACAATATTTAAGCAAGAGCAGTTTTAAAAGTACAACATATAGTAAAACACTATGAATTATGTAAACTCGGTTTCGGTTTTCAAAAAATTATAACTGAAATTTTGGTATTGGTTTCGAGTGATAGTTAAGCGCCGATTCGGCAACTTTAAACGAAAAAATCAATCCATAATATATTTATACTACATTTAAAGGATTATGTCAACAAGTTTTTTCACACCTCAAAAACATTATGTAAACTAATTATGTAAACCGCACAAGATGTGCACATCACTGTTTTATGTAAACCCAATTTATAGTAAATTGGTACTTTAAATTTTTTAAGTAATGTGTTATACTGTAGCTGTTAAATTCTTAAAGGGGATAAATTTATGAAAAAGACAGTCATCATCACAGGCGCTTCAAAAGGTATCGGCGCCGCAACGGCTATTCTGTTTGCCCGCAAAGGATATAATGTTGTTATCAACTACAACAACTCTTTTGAATCGGCAAATCTGCTCACCCGTTCCCTATCTTCACAGGGATTCTCGGTAATGTCATTTAAGGCAAACGTTGCCAACAAACTTGAAACCGAATTGCTTGTCAAAGAAACGATGTACAAATTCGGAACGGTTGATGTTTTGGTCAACAATGCCGGCATTGCATATCAGGGACTTATCGACAAAACCGACGAATACGATTCCGACCGTATTTTTGACATTGACCTTAAAGGCACATATAACTGTTGCCGTGCCGCTGTGCCCGAAATGGTTGCGCAAAAAAGCGGAAAAATAATCAACATTTCATCAATGTGGGGTCAGGTCGGTGCCTCTTGCGAAGTTGCCTACTCTGCCGCCAAAGCCGGTGTTATCGGACTTACAAAAGCACTTGCAAAAGAACTGGCACCCAGCGGTATAACTGTAAATGCGATTGCGCCCGGTCTTATTGAAACGGGTATGAACGCCAATATCGACGTTGAAGCACTTGACGCTTTTGTCGAGGATATTCCTCTCGGTAGAATGGGCAGCGCCGACGAAGTTGCCGCCGCGGTATATTTTCTCGCATCCGACGATGCGGATTACATAACAGGTCAAGTGCTCGGTGTAAACGGCGGTTATGTGGTTTAAATAACCAAACAGCAAATTTTTAAATTCACAAAGTCCAAGCGCCGACCCCGTGCAGGGTCGGCGCTTGCCGCGTTTATAATTAAAGTGTAGTTTCACCAATATAGAAAAACAGGTTGAATTTTTATTTTTTCATTGCAATAGACTGTTTGGCTTTTTCTGCGATATTTACCGCACGAAGTCCGAATTCGTCAAGCAGTTTCGGTGCGGGTCCGGAATGTCCGAAGGTATCGTTTACACCGAGTTTAACAACCGGAACGGGGCAGGCTTCGCAAATGGTTTCGCAAACAGCACTGCCGAGACCGCCTATTACAGAATGTTCTTCAG
>CAZGRC010000148.1:0-3551 GCA_964528125.1 uncultured Ruminococcus sp. | reverse complement strand
CTGATACTTTTACCGAAACCGCCGTGACTTATATTATAGTTCTGGCAGTAGACACAGCGAAGTGTGCAACCACTGAAAAAGACGGTGCCCGAGCCCTTTGAACCGCTGATACAGGGTTCTTCCCAAAAATGCAAAGCAGCCCTTGCCAAACGCGGAGATGTCGGCTGACCGCAAAAGCCGCCTATATTCTGCGTTTCGGTACGAAGTGCATCACACCTTCGCGGACAAAGACTGCATTTCATTATTAACATCCTTTTTTATGACCGACTTGCCGGGTCGGCGCTTGACTTCGGTTATAACCTTTTTTACAACAACATCATCATATGTTTTGCGAAAACTTATTCTGCCGACAAAGCGGTGTTTGCATTCACCGCAACAAAATTCCGCCGTAAACCAGCGGTTATTAAAGCGCCAGCGCGATTTACGTTTTGCCGCGCCGCCGCAAACATCACAGAAAAAGCGCAACTGCTTGCTGTCGATAAGACGGTTTGAAATATCGCTTATATAATAGGGTTTAAACCTAAGCCGCTCATAAAAATCTTTTTGCGAAGTATCCTTAATATACTTTTCGGGACAGTAGTGTTTTTTCAGCAATGCCGCCGATAAAAAGCTATCGTCCTTAGCGTTGTGCAGTTCAATCCCCTCGGTTGTAATGCCGAGCATTTCCGCCGCATTTGCAAGCGACACCTGCCCGCTTACTTCCATTTCGCAAAGGCGCATTTCGTTTTGGATATATTTTTGCAAATCCATATACTTTTCAATGTGCATACGCACACCGTCGGGCAAAAGTTTTTCGTTTTGAAGCACGGTATAAAGGTCTGAATTACTCCAAGTGAGTGTTACGGTGTCCGAACCCGCCCACTCATTATAACGGTTTATCGCAGCGGCAAGAGGTACACCCGCAAGCATTTTTTCGGTTGTAATGCCTGTAAGTTCGGTACAACGCTTTGAAACCTTTTTGGCAAACTCAGATTTAACCGTAACATCAAACGTATCGGTTATTCGCATATTCTCATCTATTTTGACAGCGCCGATTTGAAGTATTTGATTGATAAATCCCTTGACTTTCGGACAGTAGGCGTTATCCCACTCCATATCCAGAATAATATAGTTCATCAGCGATGTTTTGCCTCGTATTTCATACGCTGTTCTTTATCGAGTATACGTTTGCGCAGACGTATATTTTCGGGAGTGATTTCAACCAGTTCATCCGCTTTTATAAATTCAAGCGACTGTTCAAGACTGAGTTGCGAATGAGGAACAAGGCGCAGAGCTTCATCCGAGCCCGAAGCTCTGGTATTGGTCATCTGCTTTTTCTTACACACATTGCAAACAATGTCCTCGTTTTTAGGATTTTCACCGACTATCATACCCTCATAAACAGGGGTTCCCGCGCCGATAAACAGGCGACCGCGACTTTGGGTGTTGAAAAGTCCGTATCCCGTAGCCTCGCCGC
Organism: uncultured Ruminococcus sp.; assembly: GCA_964528125.1. GTDB lineage: Bacteria > Bacillota > Clostridia > Oscillospirales > Acutalibacteraceae > UBA737. The sequence goes on along the minus strand of CAZGRC010000148.1, from coordinate 2,095 downwards.
TTTCGTGGGCGATTATAGAACCTGTTGAACGCTGATCGATATCACCCTTATAGGGCTGATAACTGTCGAAAACGTGGTTCATTATGCCGTTGCCGTTGGTATCGGTCATAAACTGTGAACGGTAACCGAGCAGTCCACGTGCCGGAATAAGAAACTCCAGATGTGAAATTCCGCCGTCACGGGTACCCATATTGCGTATTTCGGCTTTGCGTGTGCCGAGACGTTCCATAACCGAGCCGACATATTCTTCGGGCACCTCTATCATAAGAAGTTCTATCGGTTCAAGCAACGCGCCGTTTTCGTCGTGTTTATATATAACTGCGGGCGGAGATACCTGGAATTCATAGCCCTGACGTCGCATTGTTTCTATAAGTATTGAAAGATGCAACTCTCCCCTGCCCGAAACTTTAAATGTATCGGCGCTGTCGGTTTCCTCAACACGGAGACTGACGTTGGTCATAACCTCTTTGAAAAGGCGGTCGCGCAGATTGCGCGAGGTCACAAACTTACCTTCCTTACCCGCAAACGGTGAATTGTTTACCATAAAGTTCATCGAAAGGGTGGGCTCGTCAATCTTCACAAAGGGAAGCGGTTCAATGCAATCAATCGCACAGGCGGTCTCACCGATTTCAAGTTCACTTATTCCGGCAACCTGAATTATATCACCTATGGAAGCGGTTTCGGCATCCACACGCTTAAGTCCCTGATGTTTAAAAAGTTTTACTATCTTCACGTTGGAAGACGTTCCGTTTTTGTGGCAGAGCGCAACCGTTTGACCGACCTTAACGGTGCCGCGCACAACTCTGCCGACACCGATTCTTCCGAGATAATCGTCATATTCGATATTTGAAAACAGTATTTGAAGCGGTGCTTCGGGATCACCTGTGGGAGGGTCAATCTCTTTTATGATTTCTTCAAAAAGGGGTTTCATATCGGTGCCCGTAATATCGGGTGCATATGTTGCATATCCGTCGCGTCCCGATGCGAAAACCACGGGAAACTCTATCTGGTCATCATCGGCACCGAGTTCGATAAACAAATCCAATACCTCGTCAACAACCTCAATCGGTCTTGCCATGGGGCGGTCGATTTTATTTATAACAACAACCGCTTTTTTCCCGAGTGACAGCGCTTTTTTAAGAACAAAACGGGTTTGCGGCATACAGCCTTCAAAAGCATCGACAAGAAGCAAAACGCCGTCCACCATCTGCAAAATACGCTCAACCTCGCCGCCGAAGTCGGCATGTCCGGGAGTATCGACAATATTTATCTTTATATCTTTATAAATAACACTTGTGTTTTTGGAAAGTATGGTTATTCCGCGCTCACGTTCAAGGTCGTTAGAGTCCATAACGCGTTCGTTTACGGATTCGTTTTCGCGAAAAGTTCCGCTTTGCTTAAGCAACTGGTCAACAAGCGTGGTTTTGCCGTGGTCAACGTGAGCGATGATTGCAACATTTCTTAAATTTTCAATTTTTTGTACAGACATTTAAATCTCCATTCTGCCGCTGAAGTATCGGCGCAAAAGGGTTGTAAAATCTCCGGCAGCGGCTAACGGAGATTTTATCGGTAGGCTTCGCGGTTGCCTTTTACGGTAATAAAAGGCAACCGCGAAACGCCGATCCTATACTGTAATCAGCGTGATTCTTCACGCCGATTATTTCTTTCTCATTTTGCATAACTGTACCCGGGCACGATTTTCTTCACAAGGGCACGCATATCCGAATTTTCGTCAAGTGCGGCAGCGCGCATATCGTTAAGGGTTGATTTCAACTGTTCTTCATCAATATCGATCGGTCTGCCGATATGAATAAGTTTATTTTCGGTTTCTTTCAGTCCTTCTTCCGACAAAAGCATTTCTTCATAAAGCTTTTCACCTGGGCGAAGACCCGTAAATTCAATGCGCATTTCGGTATATGGCTGATAACCCGACAGGCGTATAAGCTTTTCGGCAAGGTCGAGGATCTTTACCGGTTCGCCCATATCAAGAACAAATATTTCCCCGCCTTTAGCCGAAGCACCCGCCTGCAAAACAAGGGAAACCGCCTCCGGAATGGTCATAAAATATCGAATTATCTTGGGGTCGGTCACAGTC
>CAZGRC010000147.1:0-3627 GCA_964528125.1 uncultured Ruminococcus sp. | reverse complement strand
TATCTCTCCGCGTTCATACCTCTCCCAAAAGGATTTGTTTATCCTTGAATACAAACGGGCGGTTTCGTCATCGGAAGGCAATGAAAAGAGGGTGAGCACCTGTTTTATTGCTTTCTTTTCGGAAGCATAAAAATCGAGAAGTGTGTTGTCAAGGTCAAAAAAGAGCGTAGTATATTTGCGCATTTACAGTTTTTCCGCCAAATTCTTAATATAATCGCGGAGATGATCACCGATTTCCGGGTGATTCAGTCCAACCTCGATATTGGCTTTTAATATCCCGAGTTTATTGCCCATATCATAGCGCTTTCCGCTGAAATCCACGCCGACCATTCCGTCACGCACGGCAAGTTCGCGCATTGCGTCCGTAAGTTGAAGTTCACCGCCGGCACCGAGCGGTATGCGTTCGAGAATGCTGAAAATCTCACTATCAAGAACACAGCGACCGAGTACCGAATAGTTTGAAAACTTTTTTTCTATCGGCGGCTTTTCAATCATATTGCTAATCGAAAAAAGTTTATCCTCAAGAGGTGCAACTTCAAGCGAACTGTATTTCACAAGCAGTTCATCCGGCACTTCTTTAACGCCGACAACACTTTTGCCGTATTTTTCGTATGCATCGCAAAGCTCACCTATTGCGGGGGTATCTCCGACGATAACATCGTCACCGTAAAGCACGGCAAACGGCTCGTCACCGATAAATTCACGTGCGCGAAGCACCGCATCACCGAGACCGCGCGTTACGCGCTGACGAATATAGTAAATATTGCCGAGGGATGCCGTGCGACGAAGTTCAGACAGCATTTCGGTGTTACCGCGTTTTTCAAGCATAGCCTCAAGTTCAATTGAATGGTCGAAATGGTCTTCAATAACACCCTTCCCGCGATTGGTTATGATAAGTATATCGGTGATGCCGGCTTTTACCGCTTCTTCCACGATATACTGTATGGCCGGTTTGTCGACGATCGGAAGCATTTCTTTCGGAAGTGCTTTTGATGCGGGCAAAACCCGTGTTCCGAGACCTGCCGCAGGAATAACCGCTTTTCTTATTTTCATAAAATTCTCCTTCTGCCGCTAAAAACATAGGCACAGGCAGTTAATAAATCTTCGATAGCGACCGCGAAGACCGAACCGATTTTCAAACCGAACCGCGTGCCCTATATAAAAGGCGTGATTTTCACGCCGATTATCCGCCCAAGAATACCGAAACCGCATTTGCCGCAAGGAACATAGCCCATACTCCGATTATCCCGAGAGCAGTGAGTCCTCCCGAAGTTCCGCCGAGTGCCGACAGCCCCAGCTGATAATAACGCGAGTCAACATTGGCGGCGCGGTATTTTTGTATGCGATTTACAGTATGTTTTTTATAAGCGTAATTACCGAACAACCCACATAAAACTCCAGTGACACCATTTACGGCGTTACCCAAAAAAGTAAGCAGAACATACGGAAGTGTATAACCCCCGAACATAAATTCGAAAAGACTTTTAAGATATTCGGAAATATCGGTTTGACCGTTTACATACGCTTCCGAAATCGAAAGAAAATCAGACGAATCCGACGGTTGATAGGTAAGCGTACCGAGTGCGGAGTTTAAGGTAAAAATAAGTGTTCCTACAGCAAGCAGCAACAGTGCGATTTTCACCATTTTGCGGCGGAAAAACCATATTGCCGAACCTGCGGGGCCGAGCAAAAAGCCGAGCAATGCCGCCGTCAGACACCACGAAACCTTACTGCCCGCCTTTTCCATACGGGAAAATTTAGCGGTTATCGAAGTGCTTCCGGTAAAGGCTTCGACATCCGATATCGGAATTCCGTCTATGTCGTCAAACGTATCACCGAAATTTTGCGTTTGTGATGCCGGCGAAGCAAACGGTGTGTTTGAAGCGAAGTTATCGGCTTTGCCCGCAGGCGAATCATTTAATTTCGCGCCGCAATTTTTGCAGTACATATATTCAATTTCGTTTTCCGTCCCGCAATCGGGACAAATGTTTTTATCCGTAAGAATTCCCCACTTCCTCTGCTCATATCGAATATAAGCAAATTTTACTGTTTTGACGTTCTGATTTTTTATAAAAACATTGCTATAACGTTCGGCAAATACTGAACGGCAAAATATCCTATAATCATACCGATAAAGCTGATTCCTCCGAACCGACGGTAATCCTCATCGATATCCATACTTTCCGCTTTCATTTTTTTAACGGTTTCAACGGTGTGATTTTTATATGCATAATCCCCGTTTAAAGCCGAAAATATATGAAGAGCTATCGTGAGCAGAAAACCGACTGCCGCCGCAACTGTAGCGGCAATCCCGATTTGCGGCAAGTTTTCATATATCACCTGTTCCATTCGAGCATTACCGCTAAAATCAATATAGTTAAGTGCGTTTGCAAATGGCAGTGTCAACAAAGTAAACGCAACCGAAAGAAGCCCGATGAAAACACCGTTTTTATACATTTTTCGCGAGAGATACCAAGCACATGGGAAAAGGAACGCCATCCAGTTCCACGAGGTGCGCACGCCCGCCGTAAAGGCGGCAAATTTCGGAATATAACGACGTGTATTGCTCAACACAAAACGCTTTGCTTCATCGGCGGTAACGCCGTCACCGAGATCCATATCGGCGGGAATGCCTCCTAGATAATCGAACTGTATCCCGTGACCGAGGCGCGAGATATTCGGCGCACCGCATTTCGGGCAGTGCTGTTCTTCACAGTCATACATTTCACCGCACATTCCGCACTTCACTTCACCGCCATCCGAAGTATCGGCATTGCCGTTTTGAAAGACAGCATTGATTTTTTCGGTGTTCTTGTCGGAACTTTCGGTCTCCTTGCAATTTGAGGACTTATCGTAACTCTGAGCCGTGCCGTGAAGATGTGAAAGTCCGCAGTGACCGACGGCATTATAACATTCCCTGTGGTGCGGCGCGCCGCATTCGGGACAGTAAACAGTTTCATCATCATCAAACAAATATGCTCCGCAAACGGCACATTTTTGCTGTGTTTTTTCATTACTCATATTGTAGCACCCCTATGATCGTCTATTTTTTCAAATATACTGTCAAAATATTCCCAGCCGTAGTTATGAAACCCGCCGTTTTCTATCATTTCTTCAAGTTCGGTTCTGGTGACCCATTTAGCCTCCGCAACCTCGCTTTTTTGCAGTTTAAGCGAATCTTCATCAACATCCGAAGTTATCACCCACACATCAACAAGCGAATTGCGGCGTTTTATCCGTGCAAGCCACATAAGGCTGTCACGGTCGGAACGAATTCCCAGTTCTTCATAAAGTTCGCGTGTAGCCGCCGTGAAAGAATCCTCTCCCGCAATAGCGGCACCGCCCGTTGCCGCCCATTCACCCGGCATAAGTTTTTTATCGTCTGCGCGGCGCTGAATAAGATATCGACCGCGGCTTGAAATTATCCAAATGTGAACGACAAGGTGATATTCACCGGGTTTAAACTTTGCATATCCGCGAACGGTTGTGCGTCCCGTTGGGCGACCCGATTCACTTAAGATGTCCCATCTTTCGACCGCCATTATCTTTTTACCACCACTTCGCCGCGTTTTTTATATATACTGTCGGCAGGAACGAAACCCCGCACCGAAGACAGCGGATAGATGT
>CAZGRC010000146.1:0-3649 GCA_964528125.1 uncultured Ruminococcus sp. | reverse complement strand
GCCGAGACCGCCTATTACAGAATGTTCTTCAGCTGTAACGATAGCGCCCGTTTCGCGTGCCGCTTTCAAAATAATTTCGGTATCAAGCGGTTTAATTGTTGCCATATTGATAATACGCGCCGAAATGCCGTCGTTTTTAAGCATTTCATATGCCTGAAGTGCTTCATTCACCATAAGACCTGTGGCAATTACGGTAACGTCACTTCCCTCTCTCAACTCAACACCCTTGCCGATTTTAAAATCGTAACTGTTATCAAAAATGACCGGCACGGCAAGTCTGCCGAAACGCATATAAACAGGGCCGTCACACTCAAAAGCGGCATAAACCGCCTTGATTGCCTCGGTTTCATCGGCAGGGTTAATGATTGTCATACCGGGAATTGTGCGCATAAGCGCGATATCTTCGCAACACTGGTGTGTGGCACCGTCTTCACCGACCGAAATTCCCGCGTGGGTGGCACCGATAATTACATTAAGGTGAGGATAACCTATCGAGTTTCTCACCTGCTCAAAAGCGCGGCCGGCCGCGAACATTGCAAAAGAGCTTACAACAACCTTTTTGCCTGTTGCGGCAATACCCGCTGCAATGCCCATCATATTCTGTTCTGCGATGCCGCAGTCATAAAATCTTTCGGGGAAAGCTTTTTTAAACATACCGGTCTGGGTGGCGGCGGCAAGGTCGGCATCCATAACAATAAAATCATTTCTCTTTTCGCCAAGTTCAACAAGCGCTTTACCGAAAGACGCTCTTGTGGCAACAGTTTTTACTTCACTCATCTTTAAAATCCCCCAAATCAGTTAAGTTCGGCAAGTTGTGCTTTAAGTTCGGTCATCGCCTGCGCGTACAACTCGTCGTTAGGTGCGGCACCGTGCCAGTTGACAGCATTTTCCATATAGGAAACGCCCTTGCCCTTTACGGTCTTTGCGATTATCGCAACCGGCTTATCGACCGTTGCAGCCTCATTCAGCGCAGATTCAATGGCATCAAAATCGTGGCCGTCAATCGTTATTGTGTGCCAGCCGAAAGCATTGAACTTTGTATCGAAAGGTGCGGCGGAATTTACTTCACCGATTGTTCCGTCAATTTGGAGGTTGTTATAATCAACAAATACGGTAAGATTTGAAAGTCCTTTATTTGCCGCGAACATTGCCGCTTCCCATACCTGACCTTCTTCCGATTCACCGTCACCCAAAATTGCATATACCTTAAAAGAATCACCGAAATGCTTTGCCGAAAGTGCCATACCGCAAGCGGCGGAAATGCCTTGACCGAGCGAGCCCGAAGACATATCAACACCGGGGATATATTTCATATCGGGGTGTCCTTGAAGAACCGAACCGATTTGACGGAGTTTTGACAGTTCGTCTTCGGCAAAATAACCGCGCTGTGCCAAAACGGAATAGAGTGCGGGTGCCGCGTGCCCTTTTGAAAGAACAAGTCGATCACGATCTGCCATTTGGGGATTTTCTGGGTCTATGTTCATCTGTTTAAAATAGAGATATGTCAAAATATCGGTACAGGAAAGCGAACCGCCCGGATGACCCGATTTTGCGGAATGTACCCCCTCGATTATTCCCATTCTGACTTTACAGGCGATTTTTTGAAGTTCTTTTTTACTTATCGCATCCATTTTTTGTTTTCCTTTCTGTTAGAAAATCTATGAAATCGGCAACTGCGCCGTCTTTCGCGGTTGAAACAATGACATCTGCCAAAGTTTTTATATCGTCGGGTGAATTGACGGGCACGGCACAAATGTCGGCGTTTTCAAGCATTTGGATATCATTGTAATAATCCCCGATTGCATAACAGCAACCGTCCTTAATGTCAAGCATTCGGCAAAGAGATTTTACCGACTTTGCTTTTGATATTCCCTTTGGGACAATTTCGATATAATAACGACGGATATCGTCGATTTCCGCAACTGTATTTAAAATATCGGAATTTTTGCATATTCTTTTCAAATTTTCAACGGTCGGCTCAAGGTCTTTTACATCGGCAAGGGCGAATAAAATTTTTGTCCACTCATACTGCTCCGCCGCATCGATTCCGATAAATTCGACCTCGAGATTTTCATATTCTTCGTGAGCATCGCTTTCGGCATTGCGTTTTACGACAAGCGCGCGTTCACCGCTGTGAATTTCAACACCGATATCAAGTTTTGAATCGCAAATAAAGCGTGCCGCACATTTGTCTTCTTCACTCAGCAAATATTCTTTTAAAATTTTTCCGTTTTTGAAATCATATATCATAGCACCGTTTGAAACCACCGACGGTGACAAACAGTCAATGGCATTTACGGCGGCGCTCACCGCGCCGACACTGCGACCGGTTGACAGCGAAAAATGTCCGCCCTGCGATACGAAAAAATTGATTTTTTCAACACATTTCGGATTTATGTAACCGCTGTCCAAAAGCGTGCCGTCAATATCGGATGCCAAAAGACATCCGTCAAATATTCCCATTCTTTCTCAAAACCTCCAGAAAAGCTTTAAAATAATCGGGCAGTTCACTTGAAAATTCAAGATACTCCCCTGTTTTCGGATGTATAAATCCGATTTTTTCAGCGTGCAAACATTGCCCGTCAAGTTTTTTTATGACCTTTTTGGGACCGTAAACATCATCACCCGCGACAGGATGCCCGATATATGACATATGCACCCTTATTTGGTGGGTGCGTCCCGTTTCAAGGCGCAGTCTTATATGCGTAAAACCGTTGAACCTTTCGGCAACGCTGTAATGCGTTACGGCGTTTTTACTGTTTTTATCGGTAACAGCCATCTGTTTGCGTTTTACGGGATGACGACCTATCGGTGCATCGACCGTACCGCTATCCTCTTTAAACGTGCCGTAAACCACTGCTTCGTATTCACGTGTAAAAGAATGCTCCTTTATCTGTTTTGCAAGTCCGACGTGGGCAATATCGTTTTTTGCGACAATAAGTAAACCGCTGGTGTTTTTATCGATTCGGTGAACAATTCCGGGACGCATAACGCCGTTTATTCCGGAAAGCGAATCGCCGCAGTGCCACATAATCGCGTTAACAAGCGTTCCGTCAAAATTGCCCGCCGCAGGATGAACAACCATACCTTTGGGCTTGTTTACAACAAGGAGGTCATCATCTTCATACACAATGTCAATCGGTATGTTTTGTGCGGTCACTTCATATGCAACCGCTTCCGGAATGGTTGTTTCGACCGAGTCACCCTTTTTCAGTTTGTAATTCTTCGGTGCATTTTCGCCGTTCACGGTAACACAATTTTCTTCGATAAGTTTAACGGTCCTCGAACGCGTTATCTGTTCGCATTCCGAAACAAAAACATCAAGCCGACAGCCCGTTTCACCGTCAAATATCGTTTTCATCGGGCTGCGAGAGTTCGATTTCGGTATTTTCGGGTGCACTCTGTTTAATTTTTGCATCTTTCACAACACCCGAAAGAAAATAAAGTATCAGGAAAGCGGCACCGACAACAATTGCGCAATCGGCAACGTTGAAAACGGGGAAACTCGGCATAAATTCAAAATGCAGAAAATCAATGACATTTCCGCCCCTGAAAATGCGGTCAATCATATTTCCAATACCGCCGCTGAGCACAAGCGTTATCGCCCAAAACATAAGTTTATTGCGGACGCCGTATTTAAGGAGCAGGG
>CAZGRC010000145.1:0-3651 GCA_964528125.1 uncultured Ruminococcus sp. | reverse complement strand
GGCACGAAGTATCTGGGTATAAGGATTTTCAATTTCGTCAACAACCTCTTTGCGGGCAATCACCGAAAAAACTTCCTTTTCGGGGTCGATAATGCAGGAAACGATATCACTTCCGCCGAAATCTTTGCGGGCGGCAACAACGATTGCATCGGCAATCTTTTCCGCAATAAACACCTGCGGTATACCGCGTTCCTCCTCCATAAGACGCAGTGCTTCAAAAAACTCCTTATTGTCCTTTTTTTCCTTTGCTGTCATTCTTTTTGCCATTTTTTCAATTTACCTCCGAACAGTGTGCTTTATTTGCACCTTGTATTTATTCATCAGCCAAGTTCATCTTGGCAATATCGCTTTTTTGAAGCGTGATTTCGCCGACCTCGGTTTCAACGGTGAAATCACCGTCAAAGTTTTTGAGCACGCCCAATATTTCTTTTTTGCCGTCTGCCGCCTTAAAAAGTTTTATTCTGACAGGTTTTCCGATTGAAGCGGCAAAATGTTCATCACGCACAAGTTGGCGACCGAGCCCCGGCGAACAAACCTCAAGATAATACGAAACATCTATCGGATCGGCTTCGTCTATAATCGGATCTACGGCGTGTGACACAGCCGTGCAATCGTCAATCGAAATGCCATCCGGCTTGTCGATAAATACGCGCAGATAGTGTGATGCGCCCTCTTTAACAAATCTTACATCCCAGAGTGTGACACCCTCGGCTTCAACGGTTTCTTTTATAAGCGAAAAAACCTTTTCGGCAATACCTGCCATACAATCCCTCCGTTACACTCGGTGAAAACGCGGTCGGCACTACCGCCGCACAGATAATGCAATCAGATTACACTGCTTTTTTAACAGAGTAACATTGTCACTTTCAAAAAACCGTGACGATAAATTTTTTCGTCAGCCACATAACAACACAAACGGCAGTATATTTTACGTCTTTTGAAGTGTTGGATTCTGATTGTATCGTCTGACCCTTTCACCCGTCATCCGTCAGCGAGATGACATTAAATAAAAGTGAGCGGGTTGCCCCACTCACCTTTCTACTAACCTACTGCAAAGTAGTATAACACCTTTTTGTTCAAAAATCAAGTGTTTTTTAAAAAAAGTCATCCATCGGCTCATCGGTATCACCGGTATATTTGTTTACATATACGGTTACAACGATTTCCGTGTTGGTTGATGTGCTGTGTTTCGGAGTCTGCTCAATCACCACATTGGGCTTTGCCTCGGAATCGTATTTTTCCGCGACATCGATATTTTCATAAAGGAAACCCGCTTTCAGCAGTTCAATCTTGGCTTCATCCAAGGTCAGCCCAACAACATTCGGAACTTTTACTTCCTGCGGTCCGAGACTTATAATAAGTTCCACCGTGGTATCCTTTTCGACATTGCTTCCCGCCGCCACCGACTGTTTGCAAATGGCACCCTTGGGATATTTGGATGAAAATTCCTTGCCCTTTATCACAAACTTGAAATCTTCGTATTCTTCGTTTTCGATTATCTTGGCATAATACTGACCGAGCAGATCGGGCACATCGTAAAGTTTGGTTGAATCAACCACCGCACTGTCATAGTCACCGATATTGTCAACGCTCGGTGCATCGGCAAAATCGGAAGTAAGCGGTGCATTTTTATCATCCTTGTTAAAGAGCGTTTCTCTGAACACCGTAAGACAAAGTATGCCGATTATCAGCGCAAATGCAAGCGTGGTGCACAAAGCCGATATAATGACATATTTCGCACCCGAATTTTTTTCCTTTTTCACCGTTTTTGTGCTTGAAGCCGTATTTTCGGCGGCTTTTCGGTTGGCGGCGGCAATTCTTGCATTTTCGGCGGTTTCACCGTAAACCAATTCGTTTTTAAAGGTTTCAACCGTGCGTGTGCGGTTTTTGGGGTCGATTTGCAGACCATTTGCAAGTGCAACCAACACTTGGCGCGGAAGTTCGTCCGCAAAATGCGCCGGTATTGACATTTTGTCCCCGTTTGCACGTTCGTCTGCGGAGGGCGGAGTGATTCCGATAAGCACCCTGAAGAAAACTGCGGCAAGCGCATAAACATCGACCGCTTCGGTCATAACCGCGCCCTCACCGCCGTACTGTTCGAGAGCCGCAAAACCCGAATAGATATGTGTGGCAATTGCACCGTATGTACTGCGAACACCCGAAATGCAAATGCCCGTAATGCGCAGTTTTCCGTCGCGACCGACAATTATGGTTTCGGGCGAAATTCCGCCGTGAACTATGCCGAGTTCATTAAGCCCTTTTACGGTATCGATAAGCGGTAAAAACAGCGGGCGTGCCTGCTCCCATTTAAGACTTCCGCCGTTGCGGTTTAAAAAGTCCTCAAGCATTATTCCCGATACGGGACGTGTTACGGCATATGCGGTGCCGTTTTCTTCAAAAACCGAAAGCACGGGAGGAACCGACTGCAATTCGCATCCGACAAGTTTACGGTATATTTCCATAAACTCCATAAGTCCCTCGTTAAAGGCAAATTCACTGCCCTTTACTATTGAAACCGTTTTATCGGGATTTCTTACCGAAAGACCGGCAGGAAAATACTCGCGTATATTTACTACCGAATCGTCGGAATTGTCCCAGCCGATGTAGGTTGCACCCTCACTGTTAGAAGATATCACCCTGCCGACGATATATCTGTCGGCAATGCCAATGCGTGTGGGCAGACGGCTTGCATCATTGTCAAGCGTGTTGTCGTATCCGCAGACGGCGCATACCTGTTCGTCGCCGCAGTCGTTCATACAGCCCATACAAAGTCTGTCTGTGTTTAACATAAGTTACCTCCGTCAGGAAATCACATTGTTGTTTCGGCGGGTTCGGATTATTCTCGCCCGCCCCGGTGTAACGGTAAACAAACCGATCACACTATATTTTACCATATTTGTCAAGCCCCGACAAATTTTGCGATAAAATTTACAAACTCGGGTATTGAAATATTATGCTTTTAAGATTATAATGAGAATATATTTTCGTATAATTAAATACTGAATGCGGGTTCTTTTGCCTTGACGTGCTTAGTGTTAACCGCTGCGGGACTCTTGTCTGTCGGCACGGGAATCACATTTCTGAAAACGCAGGTGTGACGTTCGGTTATTACCCTGTCTTCGTGAAGCGAACCGAAATACCAGTGTGAAAAACTGCAGGAACGTCCGATTTCTTCAAGATAACCGTTCAGTTTGTTTACACGGTCGGTACTGCCGCGGCGCAACAGCATTGCACTCTTGACAAGTGACGGCGGTTCGTGTGTGATTATGTAGTCCACAACGCATCCCGCTTCGTCAAGTCGCATTGCACCGTCTGCCATTTCCGCGGGCGTGGGTTCTTCGCCGCGCCACCAATATCCGTTTTCCACCCGCATATCTTTATCAATGCTTTCGCCGCCGCCGAATGTGAAAAAACTTTTTCCTTCAATATTGAAAATCTGCCCGCGCATAAGATGCAGTAGGTTTCCCTTTATTCTGTGGACAAGTCCGCCTTTCCAAACGGTGGTTCTGCAACGTGCAACCGTATCAAGATTGTCGTGTGTGCCTTCGACAAATGCGGTAACAAACTTCCTCTTTGACAGGTAATTTATAACCTGCTTTTCGGTTTTGCCTCCGTCGAAGATATATCCGAAATCGCCGCATACTATAAGCA
>CAZGRC010000144.1:0-3654 GCA_964528125.1 uncultured Ruminococcus sp. | reverse complement strand
TATCTTACCTGTACCGTTGTAAACGCGAACACGGGCGACAGAACTTTTTCTTCTGCCTGTGCCGTAAAAATAAGGCTTTCCTTCAAACATTGTTTCTGTCTCCCTTCTTAAAATTCAAGTTTTTCGGGCTTCTGTGCAACCTGAGCGTAATTTTCGCCTGAATACACATGAAGTCTGGTGAGTGCCTTGCGACCGATGGTAGTATCGGGAACCATTCCCTTTACCGCAAGTTCCATTGCGAGTTCGGGACGTGTAGCCATAAGGGTAGAGTATTTAACTTCCTTAAGACCACCGATGTAACCTGTGTGACGGCGATAGAACTTCTGGTCAAGTTTCTTGCCGGTGAGAACTGCCTTATCAGCGTTGATAACGACAACATGGTCGCCACAGTCAACGCGGGGTGTGAATTCGGGCTTGCCTTTGCCGCGAAGCAGATCGGCAACCTTTACAGCGGTGCGACCGAGCGGTTTGCCGGCGGCATCGATGATGTACCACTTGCGCTGAATTTCGGCAGGTTTTGCCATAAATGTAGACATAATCAAAACCTCCAAATAATCTTTCACTTTTTTTTCGTGCTCAAATATACTAACACATTAAAAGCAATTTGTCAACACAAAAAAGCGGAAATTTCAATTTAAAAATCAAAATCTCAGTTTTTCTTGCATTTTCTTCGTTTTTCTCACGAATACTCATTTGTGAATTTTAAAATTCAAGTATTCCGAGCTGCTTAAATCCGTTAATGGCAAAAGCTTTTACCGAATCATAACCCACAACATAGAACTCATCACCGATAAACAGCCCGCGTTTCGACATAAAATCGTCACACTCAATCCGCGCAAGTTCGGTAAATCCGCCGTCGGAATAAGAATAAACGACATATACATCTCCAAAAGAGTTGGATTTTCCGGTCACGGCAAATCCGATAAGATTTTTATCGCTGTTTACTATGCAAGCCTTGTGATTATCGAGCGCTTCGGAATAGTTACTTCCCGAAATCACGGTTTTATCCTTTTCGGCAACATTGGCCGGGTCGGAAATATCAAACATAGAAAGTTTTACTCCCGCCGTGCGGAAAGAATTTTCCTTAACTTCCTGTCCTATGCCGAGTAACATACCGTCACCGTAAGGATAGAGATATTCCGAAAAACCGGGTATTTTGAGCGCTCCGATAACCTTGGGATTTGAGGGGTCGGAAATATCGACGCTGAAAAGCGGGTCAACCTCTTTGAAAGTGACAAAATACGCGATGTCGCCCATAAATCTCACCGAATATATCTGTTCGTTTTCGGCAAGTCCGTCTACCGCACCCACGGTATTGAAATCTTTGTCCAAAACATAAAGTCCGTTTGACGTAACCGATTCATATGTCGCATAAGAATTTTTGCTTGCCGTGCTTTCGCTTGACACAGGGTTATCAGCACTTGTCGATTCACGCACGTTTTTTTTAGTTACGGTACCGCTTTCGGTATCTTCGTCTTTTTCAACAATCTCGTGACTGAGCGCGGTGGTTACCATGCGGAAATATCCCTCGTGTTCGTCAATGGCGAACTGATTGATGAGTGTGCCGCGTACGCTGCCCGATACTTCATAGGAGATATTGCCGCCGTTGAGGGAAAAGCGATGAAGCACGGTGTATGTGGCACGCCCGTCGGTATTCCGGTCGGCATTTGCAGCGATAAGATTTTTGGTACTGCTGTAAACCGTTTCGGCACTGCCCAAAACCGAAATTGCGGAAACAAAATCGGCTGTTTCGGTGTCATATGAGCAGAGCACAAGATACGATGCGGTTTTAATACTGTCGGTGGGGCACATTATGCAATCGGCTTCCATAACGGAAACCTTTTCACCGCGGCTTACCGTGGGAACATAGGTTTCAGGTTTGCTTTTATCCATAATACCAAGCCATACCGAATGGTTTGATATCACATATACCGTGCCGTCTATCATACGCGAGCTGTTATAATCTCCGCACTGGGAAACCCGACCGACAAGTTCGGCTTTTTGCGGCTCGGACACATCATAGAACAAAAGCTCGGTTTCGGTTTTACCTGCAACCAAATCCATTGTGGAAATCCAACCGTCATTATAACCGGGACCGAAATTTCCGTAGTAAGAACCGATAACCGTGAGTCGGTCTTTGTGCAAATACATATCGTGATAATAACGGTGACCCTCGGCATCATCGGACGAGGGAAGATTTATCGTGCTTACAAGACGGGGGGTTCCGCCGTTCGGTGCGACAATCCGCACCGTGTTATCACTGAGAACATAAATATATTCCCCGTCGGTCTTAACAATATCCGATTCGTCAACTCCCTCCACCTGTACTGTGGTTGCGGAATAGTCGTTTTCGGTGTTGCTTTGGGCGGTTGATGAGTCTTCGGTATAAGTCTTACTGCTTTCATCCCGTGCACCTGCGGCGGCGGGTTTACCGGAAAAACCGTTAACGGTTTCGGCGGCATAATCATATACCGTTTCTTCACTGTCACGAAGTGCATCCAGTCGGCTGAAAATATCGCCGTAGGACGAATTATTAAGAAGAACGCTTTTCTTGTCACTGATTTCAATTTCGGGTGATTTTACAAAATTTCCGAACGCAACCGTCAGGACAATCGCCGCCGTTGCGGCAAGTGCAAAACCGATCCGCCACGGCATTGCGGGATTTTTCGCCCGTTTCACAGGCGATTCGAGTATGCTTTTTATACGGTTGTCTGCGGAGGCGGACGGTTTTATGCCGTCCATATCGCGTTTGTAATCGTCTTTAAACATTAAAATTCAACTCCTTTGAGATCTGCTTTAAGTTTTTCACGCGCTCTGTACAGGCGTGTTTTTACGGCGGAAGGACTGCAACCGAGCAAAACGGAAATTTCCTCTGCTGAATATCCGCAGTAATAGTGCAAATGTATAACCGTGCGGTATTTAAGCGGCAACCGCAACACGGCATCGAGTGTTTCGCCCGATGTGCAGTCTGCCGTGACCGAATCATCCAGCGCAGCAGTGTTTCGGCGCCAAGCACTGTTCAACTTTGATTTACTGCAATTTACGGTTATTTTTATAAGCAACGCCTTAAGATGCTCGTCATCGTTCGCCTGCTTGCCCGAACGCATAAGTCGCATAAAAACTTCCTGCAATATGTCCTCCGCATCAAAACTGTTTTTCATTCTCGCAAAGGCGAGACGGTAGACCATATCGGAATATTTATCATAGGCGGCAGTTAGGTCAATTTCCATTTTTATCCCTCCTCATAAGTAACACTTCGCAAAATCCCAAAAGGTTACAAAAAATTTCAATAAAAATAATTTCTATCGCTATATTACGCTTGTGTCAAATCGGGAACAAATTATCCCGTGACTTCCTCTTATAATGGTCGATTTCCTCACAGTATGAGGAAAATGTCACAAAGTGAAAGCGTGAGACCGCCGCCGTCAAAACTAAATTTTTGCCACCTATCTTGTTGGATGGAGACTAAGGCTGTAACTTTCGGAAGTCATTTCCACAAGTTGAAAATCCAGCATAACAGCAAGCATTTTCCTTGATTTAATATAGCATTTTTTATAACGATTTTCAAGTTATATATGAAAATAGAGTTATCCCGAAAATGTAGGTTTACAATAGAAGTGTTACAGAATTGAATAAAAAAGAAGTGACGAATGG
>CAZGRC010000143.1:0-3663 GCA_964528125.1 uncultured Ruminococcus sp. | reverse complement strand
AGTTGGGACCGAGTGTACATACTATTTTTGTTCTTTTCATAAAGATATCTCCGTTCTGAATTTAATTTTTCCAAAATACCGATATAATATTCAAAAAAAGGTATGCAAAGCCCAAGACTTCGCACACCTTTTAAAATTAAACTTTTTTGGCTTTCTTGCGGTTGTCCGAGTGATTTTTCCAAATGACCCAAAGCGGACCCGAAACAAACAGCGATGACAAACAGCCGGAGACCAGACCGAAAGCCATTGGAATGGCGAATGTGCGAAGTGTTGTAAGACCGTAAATTTCCGCAACAACAACGATTGTAAGGACGGCAAGAAGCGTGGTAATGGTGGTGACAAAGTTTCTTGTGGCAACGCTGTTGATACTCGAATCAACAAGTTCGGCTGTTCCGAGCTCCGGATAAAGTCTGCGGTTTTCACGTACACGGTCATAAATAACAATGGTATCGTTAAGCGAATAGCCGAGCATTGTAAGTACAACCGCAATAAAGTTGGAATCAATTTGGAGTTTGAAAATAACACAGGTGAAGAAGGTTACCAAAACATCCAAAACAAGTGCGGCAAGCGCTGTAATTGCGGCAGATACACCGCCTATTTTTTTGAAACGGATACCGACATATATTACAACCAAAACCGCTGTTATAAGCACGGCAACCAAACTTTTTGCAAGGAATGTGCCCGCTATTGTGGGGCTTACCGATGTTGAATCGTAAAGTTCAAACTTGTTATCGGGGAACTTTTCTTCAATCACAGTGGTTATTGCCTTTTGCGTATCGGCTTCAAGGGACTTTTTGCCCACAAGAGTTATCGAAACGGTCTTGGTATCACCCGCAATGGATGTGTTTTCGCTGACGGTGAAATCGCTTTTAAGTTTTTCGCTTACAGCCGCTTCAAAATCTTTAAGCGAAATATCACCCGTATAAGAATACGAAATTCGTGTACCGCCGCTGAAGTTGATATCCATTTTAACGCCCCATGCAGGTATAAGCGCCAGCACTGTGCCGACAACGAAAACGGCGGCGTAAACAATAAGTGCAATCTTAAATATCTTATTGGTATTGAATTTTAACTTAGCCATTTTTCTTACCTCCGTAAAGCCAGGGTTTGCGCAGGAACTTAAGTTGTGAAATGCTCTTAAGCATATACTTGGAAGCAAGAACACCCATTATAAGGTTGAATATCGTGCCGATAAGCAATGTGTAACCGAAAGAGTAGATGGAACCTGTGATGGATGAACCGAAAAGTGACATAACGGGAGAGAATATCTTGGCAAGCAGACTGTCGGGTGTACCGAAAGCACCCATAAGTACCAACGATACGATTATAATGGTGACGTTGCCGTCGATAATTGCCGAAAGACTGTTTTTAAATCCGCTGTCAATAGCGCCGTCAATGGTCTTGCCCTTCTGGAACTCGTCGCGGATACGTTCCGACGCGATAACGTTACAGTCAACACCCACACCGATTGAAAGGATGATACCGGCAATACCTGGGATGGTTAAGGTGAAACTTGAAGCGCTCGGGAAATAGCCTGAAATGCAGGCGATTGAGCCCGCCAACTGACCGAGCAGTGCAATCGCCGCGACAAAGCCGTTAACGCGGTAGCGCAGTATCATAAGCAGACATACAAGTCCGAACGCTATGGAACCCGCAATAAGCATTACATTAAGCGCGTCCGAACCGAGTGTCGGAGAAACGATCTGCAATTTGCTGTCATCAACGGTGAGTGCAAACGGAAGTGAACCCGCGTTTATCTTGTCGGCAAGTTCGGAAGCGGAGTCTTTATCGAAGTTGCCTGTAATAACCGCTTCGCCGCCTGTGATTGCTTCGGAACAACTTGCGGTTGAAATTGCGGTTTCGTCCATATAAATGGAAATGTTTGTATTGTTTGCGGCTGCATTTGCGGTTGCGGTTGCAAATGCGGATGCACCCTCACTGTTGAGTTTAAGTGCAACATAATACTGTGCGGCACCGTTTTCGGTTATCTGACCGTACTGTGCGGTAGCCGACTCAACAACCTTACCCGTCATAAATGCCTCGGTCGAGTTATCGTCGCCGCTGTGGAATGTGAGCTGTGCCGTTTCTCCGAGTTCCTGTATAGCCGTTTGTGCATCAAAATCACTTTCGTCGGCAGCCCAGGGGAAACGTGCGATTATCTGGTTGTTGGTGGTGTCGGTATAAACCTCATAATCGGTGATGTTGTTGTTTACAAGTCGGGTTTCAATTATTGCCTTTGCCGACGCCATATCCTCAGCCGTTATTTTAACATCGGTTATATCGGGGGAGAAAATTGCCTCGACACCGCCGCTTATATCAATACCCCAACGAATATCGTCGGCGCCCTTGATATAAACATCTTTTCTGTCGCCGTAATAATTCTTTATTCCGAAGAAAGCAGTGTATGTAAGCGCTGCAATCAGAATGAAAATCACAAAGAATGTAAGCGGCTTTCGCGATCTTTTGGACTTCATTTGCCAATCCTCCAAGTTAATTTATTTTAACATTATACACAAAAACGCAAGAAAAGTCAATCTAAACGAAATTTTCTATGTTTCTTACTGTTTTTAATGTTATTTTTCAAGCAGTTTTTCCAATGCCGCGTATTTTACGGCCACGCAAAGTACCGTTGCCGCAGTCTTTATTTCGGCTGCAGAGGGATAACTCGGCGCTATGCGTATGTTTGAGTCGCTTGGATCCACACCGTACGGATATGTGGCACCTGCGGGTGTGAGCACCATTCCCGCGTTGGCACACAGTTGCTCAATCCTTTTTGCGCAACCTTCCAGAACATACAAGCTGATGAAATAGCCGCCACGCGGTTTTCTCCAATGTGCAATACCCGTGTCGGCAATTTTTTCTTCCAATTCGGAAAGCACGGTGTCAAACTTCGGACGGATAATGTCGGCATGGCGTTTCATATGCTTTTTAACGTCCGAAAGACCGCCGCTGAACATACGCGCGTGGCGCAGTTGATTGAGCTTATCCGGACCTATGGTCTGATACTTCATTCTGCCCTTGAGCATGGCGACATTGTTGGGGCTTGCCGCCTCTGCCGCAACACCGGCACCGGGGAATGTTATCTTTGAAGTGGAGGTGAACATAAGCACCAAATCGGGGTTGCCCGCCTTTACACATTCATCATATATACCGAGCAGTGTGTCCCCTTCTTCGTAGAGGTCGTGTATGGCGTAGGCATTATCCCAGAAAATTCTGAAATCGCGTGCCGCGGGCTGAAGATGTGCCATACGCCGAACAAGATCGTTACTGTAGGTTGTGCCTTCGGGGTTTGAATATTTCGGAACGCACCATATTCCCTTGACCGTGGGGTCTTTTACAAGTTCTTCAACCATGTCCATATCGGGACCGTTTTCGTCGGTGGGAACGGGGATAAGTTCAAAACCGAAATATTCGGTTATGGCAAAATGACGGTCATAACCCGGAACAGGGCAGAGAAATTTACGGTTTTTCTCCGCAATCCAAGGTTCACCGCCCATGCCGTGTGTCATTGCCTGTGCCACGGTATCAAACATCATATTAAGTGACGAATTTCCGCCGACAATAACCTGCTCCGCGGGAACTTCAAGTATTTCACCGAAAAGGTTTTTAAGTTCCAAAAGACCGTCAAGCCCGCCGTAGTTACGGCAATCTATACCGCTGATG
>CAZGRC010000142.1:0-3680 GCA_964528125.1 uncultured Ruminococcus sp. | reverse complement strand
GTTTTTCCACGGTATGTCGGAAACGACGGGGACTCTTTGGGAAAATATGTTACCGAGCGCCAGTTGCAGTCACGGTTTTGCCGCATATGTTGCTTGCGCTTTACAACAAGCGGAGAAATAATGATTATAGGGAATTAAAAGCACTGTAAAATACAATGTCTTGACTTTTAGTAGTTAAGCAGAATGATTATGGCTTGCCGAAAAACGTTTATAAATTTCGGCAAGCCGCACTTTTATTTAAATGAAAATTTTTTCGGATGTTGACTCTGCCAACATTCCGACCGCCGCGAAATCCATAGCATCAATATAAAACTTTTCAAGGCTGTCGTGTACATCTTTGGCTTTTGCCAGCATTTGGCAGGCACACTCTACAAGTTCCGTCGCGGTGCGGTCGCAAAAGCGCATTTGCTGTTTTGAAGAGTTCAGTCCCGCAACATTCATAAATCTGCGTGAATGGATGCGGCGCGCATCGCAGTTGAATGTTATATATTTGTTTTCGGTCAAAAAGCAGAGGGAGAGTTCGGGTATTATTATATGGTCGCAGAGACGTGACGGTAAAAACGGATTTTTAAGAGTAATGATTTCATAACCCGCGACAAGTGCCCATTCGCGCACCACGCCCATAATAACCGATGAAACACTGCCGTGTTTATCCGAAACAATAACCCTATCACTGCATACGGAAAGCGCGGTATCGGCGTAGGTCACAACACCGAGCGGCGTAATACCGCTTATGAATCGCACCCATTCTTTGCCGTCACACTCCGCTTTGCGCGGTATTTTCCGTAGGCAGAGACCCTTTGCAAAGGAAACGGCGCGCCCGACTTCGGTGTGCTTTTTTGCGCGGGCAAGGGATTCAAGCATTAAATCTCCCGCCGCACTGAGATACATTGCCGCGGCACGGTGAAATTCCGAATTTTTGTGTGAAACCGCCATAATTTCATCCGCACGGCTTTTAAGATATTCACTGTCCCAAAATTCACCCAGATTTATTATTTCCTCACACGCGCCTGCAAACTTCGGCTCGATAGTGTGCGGTGCCGTGCCGTCAAGAAATACCGTCTTGTTTTCACGCACAATAATTCCGTCAAGCGAATTGGGGTCGGAACTGCACATACAAAGCGTTACCGTGAGCCCAATTTCCCGTGCCTGTGCCGCAATATACTTCATAAAAGACGATTTCCCCGTTCCCGGACCGCCCTTTATTATGTAAACACGCCAGCCGTCGGCAGGGTCATAACAGTCACCGAAGTGTGAAATAAATCCCTCACACGAATTGGCGCCCAAAAAGAACTTTTCATAGCCGTTTTCCATATAAATCACCCTTTTGATCAGATATTACAGTTTATTCGGTGAAAAAGATATTTGACACAGAGAAAACGGTGTGATAAAATAGATGTTACCGAAATTTTTAAAAATGTCGATATTCGCGAATCGGAAAAAGAGTTGATTATACGGTCGCGGACATTTATGTCTGAGGAAAGTCCGAGCCCCACAGGGCAGAATAGCGGCTAACGGCCGCCGAGGGTGACCTTAGGGAAAGTGCAACAGAGATATACCGCCGTACAGCTTGGTTTATGCCTTGAGCTATGCGTTTCGCATCGCCTGTGCGGTAAGGGTGGAAAGGCGAGGTAAGAGCTCACCGGTCTTACGGGAACGTCAAGACCCTGTAAACCCTATTCGGAGCAACGCTGACTGTGGCTATACATTTGCCCGATGTGCCACGAAAAGCGGCTTGAGCGGTGGGAGCAATCCCCCGTCGAGATAGATGACCGTACACGACAGAACTCGGCTTACCGATCAACTCTTTTTCCGATTTGCGAAATTTTGCATTTGCGATTGGTGTGTTTTTTGCAGGTATTTATAACGGGATATCACTGTCGGCACTCGTCCGAAATGACATCCCGTTTTTATTTTTATTTTTCTGTATTTTTCTTAATCAGCGATATAACCGCATCTATTCCGAAAGTTTTGATGATAAGTCCCAAAAAAGAACTTATTAAAATTTCGATTCCCGACAGCACACCGCCGACCAGCACAATCAAAATATCGGTAATCAAAAGTGCTTTTCCGATATGTATATGAAAAAACTTTTTGACAATAAGGGCGATAATGTCGGTGCCACCCGAGCTTGAATCGACATAGAACATAATTCCGCTTGCCACCGCTATTATCACGGCACCCGTAACCGATGCAATATACGGATTTGAAATCGGCACCTTTTCCGGTGTGAAAATTCTTTCAAATATCCCGATAAAAACGGTTGTCAAAAACGAACCCACAAAGGTTTTTATCGCCATATCCTTGCCCAATATCACAAAAGCCAGAATGATCAGTGCAAAATTTATCGCGACCAAAACGGTTCCGGGTGAAAACGGCATAAACGATTCTAAAATAATCGAAATTCCGCTCGTTCCGCCGAGCAACAGCGAATTCGGGAAAATGAATAACACCGTGCTTAGGGCATATAAAACACTGCCGATTAAAATAAGCAGATAATCTTTTACATACATTGCAACATTTGTGCTTTTGATTTTTTTCAAATGAATCACCGCATTCCGAAAAATTTATCGCAACAGATACTATACACCATATATACTGTTTTTTCAAGACAAAAATTCCGTTAAAAATTAAGTAAAAAAACCAAATTTATTGTTGAAAAGAGGATGCTTCAATGATATAATGTAATAAAGACGGTAAGCAAGGTCTTTACCGTCCTGATTTTTTGTTTACGGAGGACTTTAAAATGATTAAAAAATTAACTGCGGCGGCATTGGCAATGTTTTTGATTTTGGCAGCGGGTTGCGGCAAAGCGGATACCGCAAATTCCGAACCCGAGGATATAAATACGGATGTTGTATCAAGCATACCCGAGCTCGAACCCGTGTATGCCGTGAATCCCCTTACAGGTGTAGAAGAACTTGAAAACGGTGCCGAAAATAACCGTCCTGTTGCAATAATGGTGAATAATATTAACAAAGCACAGGCGGTGCAGGCAGGTGTCGGGGATGCCGATATCGTATATGAAACCGAGGTTGAAGGCGGAATCACCCGTCTTATGGCGGTTTATCAGGAAGTTTCAAAGGTACAGCAAATAGGCTCTATACGCTCGGCGAGATATCCTTATATCGACCTTGCAATGGGACATAACGCAATTTATGTACACCACGGTCAGGATCCCGTTTACGCCGCACCCCATCTTAAAGATGCCGATGCATACACGGTAGATACCAACAACTGCGGCAAGCGCATTAAAAACGGTCTTGCTTCGGAACACACACTTTACACATTCGGTGACAAACTGTGGGATTGTTTAAAATCAAAATACAAGGTTGAGCAAACACCCGAAATGTGGCAGAACTTTGTTTCGGAAGACGAAACCGTAACCTTTGCAGAGGGAGTGGCAAATTCGGTAACGGTGCCTTTCTCCGGTGCACAGAAAACCAAGTTTACATATGATGCGCCAACGGGACGTTATACCAGAATATCCAACGGAAACACACGGAATGACTATCTTACAGGCAATGCTATGACATTTAAAAATGTGCTGGTTTTGATGACCGCAATTTCGGACTATCCCGATGGTCTTCATCGCAAGGTGGACCTTTCGAGCGGTTCGGGATATTATGTGACCAACGGAACATACACTCCGGTAAACTGGTCTAAGGGCAATGCATCGT